>NZ_JBBAWK010000001.1:0-144349 GCF_040397215.1 Candidatus Limnocylindrus sp. | reverse complement strand
CCATGCCCGCCAGGACCACACTCGTTGCCCTCATCGCCTCGCTGGCCCTCGCCTTCTCAGCGATTGCGGCGCCAGCAACGGCCGAAGCCGCCGCAGGGCTCACCGTGCGCAGCGCAACGGTTTCGAGCGAATTCGTTGGGCAGGTCGTTCTGCGCGGAGTCCCTTCATCGCTCTTGCAGTACATCACCTTCACCATCGTGCCAAAGCCAGGAAGCACCGCGAAGGCGATTAGCGTCACCTACTCCAAGGCGTATCTCGTGGCGCAGCGCAAGCTCGGATCACGCGTAAAAGAGGCCACGATTCCCGTGTTCGGTCTCTACGCCGACTACAACAACACGGTGCGCATCACCGTAAAGCAGATCTATCGCAAAGCGATCACCACTACCGTGCGACTACAGACCGCGGCATACACCGGCTATTTCAGCGCGGCAACGCGCATTGATGTGACGCCACGTAATGCAGCCATTCCGCTCGACTACAGCTACATGCTGGTGAAGCACTTGCATGACGGTCTCGGCCCAGTGGTTCTCGATATTGACGGCAACATTCGCTGGACCGGTCGACCTGGCATGAATTCGCAAGGTGCATACTTTTGGAACGGGTCAATCTATCTTGATAACGGCGAAGGGTATGGCAGCGGGTCGAAGCTCTTCCGCATGGACATGACTGGAGCGTTGACAGAGGTGGCCGATTACGCCAGCGAAGGCGTCTGGGGCATGCATCACAACTACGACCTCGGCAAAGTCGGCTTGCTGATTGAGCCGAACATTACTGTCGACGGCGCAGTCCACGTCGAGTCCACCATCTTTGAAATCAACGAGTCGGGCACGATTCTTGATCGTTGGAACATTACGCAGATCGTGCGCGCCGCGATGATTGCGGGAAACGATAATCCCTCCGCCTTCGTACGCGATGGCGACGATTGGCTGCACATCAATGCCTCAACCTATTGGGCGTCGACCAATACACTCGTCGTCTCTGGGCGTGAAGATTTTGTGATTGGCATCGGATACACTGATAAGCAGATCAAGTGGATCCTTGGCGACCTGAGCAAGGCCTGGGCAACCTACCCATCACTGATGGCGTATGCGTTGACCATGGCACCTGGCAGCATTGCGCCAATCGGCGAGCATGCCGTCTCCATCACGCCGGACGGCAACCTGATGCTCTTCGATAACGGCTACGGGAGCTTCAACCACTCGCCAGCTGGTGACAATCACACCTACAGCGCGCCGCGCAAGTACTCCATCAACCTCGTGACGAAGACGGCGACCGAGGTGTGGAACTTTAAGCACAACGAATCTATCTTCTCGGCGATCTGCTCAAGTGTGTACCAGCAGGGGAGCAGCTACCTCATCGACTACGCGCACGGTAACGATGGATATCTTCACCTCGTTGGCGTTGGAACCCAGGATCGAACCGCCTTCGAATACACCTGGGCGGGCCAGTGCTGGGATGGCTGGAACACGCGCATCATTGGTCTTGAGGCCCTGCGCTACTAGTTTCGGTCGTGGCACACTATGCCCATGATTGAGACCGCCTACTTCGCCACCGGCTGCTTCTGGGGTGCCGACCGCCGCTTCTGGCAGATGCCCGGCGTTACCGAAACCGCCGTGGGCTACATGGGCGGCCACGCCGAGGCACCCACCTACGAGCAGGTCTGCACGGGCTCAACTGGTCACACCGAGATGGTGAAGGTGGTCTTCGACAACCAGAAGATCTCCTACCGCCGCCTCCTCGAGGAGTTCCTCACGATGCACGATCCCACCTCGCTGAACCGCCAGGGGGGCGACATCGGCTCGCAGTACCGCAGCGCCGTGTACTTCACGAACGACAACCAGCGCGAGGCGATTGAATCTGGGTTCAAGCTCTACGGGGCGGCACTCGCCGCCGCCGGGAACGGCCCGATCGTGAGCGAGGTCCTCTCCGCTGACGGCATCACCTTCTGGGAGGCCGAGGAGTACCACCAGCGCTACCTCGAGAAGAACCCGAAGGGGTACGACTGCCACAGCCAGACCGGGGTCGCCTTCCCATCGGACGCCTGGTCCGAGATCAAGGTGAGCGGCGCATACCCGATTGAGATTGATGAGGTCGCCCTTCGTGCCCGCCTTGACCAGCTCTCGTTCGAGGTGCTGCGCCGCGCCGCGACCGAGGCGCCGAACGTGGGCGAGTACACCGACACCGAGACGGTGGGCGTGTACAAGTGCAAGGCGTGCGGCAACGAGCTCTTCCGCAGCGAGAACAAGTTCCACTCCGGCTGTGGCTGGCCGTCGTTCTACGCGCCAACTTCTAGTGATGCTGTTGAACTGATTGAAGACCGCTCACTCGCCCCGCGCATTCGCACCGAGGTGCGTTGCGCCAAGTGCGGCTCACACATGGGCCACGTCTTTGAAGGCGAAGGGTACGACGTACCCACCGACCAGCGCTGGTGCATCAACTCCGTTTCGCTGGTGCTTGAGCCGAAGTAACTAGTCGGGGATTACGATCGAGTCGAGTCCGCTCGCTGGCTTCGGGAACTGCATGTTGAGCTCCTTGAGGGTGTCAACGATGATCTGTGAGATCACCAAGTCGCGATACCACTTCTTATCGGCAGGAACCACGTACCACGGCGCATCATCGGTGCTGGTACGCTCAATCGCCTCTTCGTACGCCTCCATGTAGTCGCTCCAGTGTTCGCGCTCGGCAATGTCGCCAACCGCAAACTTCCAGAGCTTCTCCTTATCGTCAAGACGTGCCTGTAGCCGCAGTTTCTGCTCGGCCTTAGAGATATGCAAGAAGAATTTCAGGATTGTGGTCCCCTCATCGGCAAGTGCCTGTTCCATGTCAGCAATGTGTTTGAACCGGCGCTTCCACACTTTCTTCGGCGCGATCTCGTGCACTCGCTCCACCAGCACACTCTCGTAGTGCGAGCGGTTGAAGATGACAATCTCACCGCGCTTCGGTAGTTGCGCGAAGTAGCGCCACAGATAGTTGTGTGAAAGCTCAAGGGTGCTTGGCTGCTTGAAGCTGGCCACGCGTACGCCCATCGGGTTCACGCCATCAAACACGTGTCGAATCACGCCATCTTTGCCGCCAGTGTCCATCGCCTGCAACACCACGAGCACGCGGCGCTTCCCTTCGGCGTAGAGGAGTTCTTGCAACTCTTCAAACTCTTTGTTCAGTTCGAGTGCGCGCGCCTCGCCCGCCTCGCGATCCTTCGACCAGTCAGGGGTGCCGGCTGTGTCGATCTTGTGGAGCTTCGGCTCCTTGCCAGGCTTGATGCGATGTGTGCTCATGTTCGCATCCTACCCCCTCGGAAGGTCGCCCCTATACTGCGTCGCATGGCATTGACGATTGGCATTGTGGGACTCCCGAACGTCGGTAAGTCGACGCTCTTCAACGCCCTTACCAAGAACAACGTACTGGCCGCGAACTACCCGTTCGCCACCATCGAGCCGAACGTTGGGGTGGTGAACCTGCCCGACCCACGCCTCACCAAGCTCGCCGAGATCTTCGGCTCCGAGAAGATCCTTGCCGCCCCCGTATCGTTTGTTGACATTGCCGGCATCGTGCGCGGCGCCTCAACAGGGGAGGGGCTCGGCAACAAGTTCCTCTCGCATATCCGCGAGGCCGATGCGATCGCCCAGGTGGTGCGCGCCTTCGCCGACGAAGACATCATTCACGTCGACGGCAAGGTTGACGCCAAGAGCGACATCGGCACGATCAACACCGAGCTGATCTTTGCCGACCTCGAGACCCTCGAGAAGTCACGCTCCCGCTACGAGAAGGAGGTGAAAGGGAAGAAGCTCGACGCCGAGGTGCTCGACGTCGTTGACGCGGCCATCGCCGCCCTCAACCGCGGCGAACCACTCTCCTCAACCAAGGTTGACCTCACCCTCATTAAGGAGCTCGGCCTCCTCACCGCCAAGCCGATCATCTACGTCTTCAATGTCGACGAGGCGATTCTTGTGAGCGCCGCGCGTCGCGCCGAACTCGCTGCGCTCGTCGCGCCGGCCGAGGCGGTTTTCCTCGACGCCAAGGTCGAATCCGAACTCGTGGACCTCACCCCCGCCGAGGCTGCAGAGCTCCTCGCCTCAATGGGCCAGACCGAGTCGGGCCTCGACCAGTTGGCGCGCATCGGCTTCAAGAATCTCGGTCTGCAGACCTACCTCACCGCCGGTCCGAAAGAGGCACGCGCCTGGACGATTCACCAGGGGTGGACCGCACCACAGGCTGCGGGCGTGATTCACACCGACTTCCAGCGCGGTTTCATCAAGGCTGAAATTGTCTCGTTCGACGATCTCGTCAGCAACGGCTCGATGGTTGCCGCCAAGGCTGCCGGCAAGGTGCGCATGGAGGGCAAGGAGTACGTCATGCGCGATGGTGACGTTGTGGAGTTCAGATTTAACGTTTAACGCTTACGCACTACCGTTCCCTTTGATAACGCTTAGCGGCAGGTGATGCCGTTCGCCTGGGCAAACGTGTAGGTGGTGTTCAGTGGATCAATTGGTGTCGGTAGGCTTGTTGTAACACGTGGGTCGCGAGCCCTCTTTGCAGGTGCATTGACTGCCGCTGCCGCTGCCGTCCAATCAATTCGGTTCGGTGTGCCCGTCTCTAATTCAGGGATGGTTACGAACTGGAAGCCACGATCGGCGTAGTTCGTGATGACCGCTCCAAGGAGTTTTACCGTTTGTGCGGTAAACGGATTCACGTGACCGAGCACGATGACTTTTGTGCCCCCAGACGTTTGACTCCACCACGAAGAGCCGGCGGCATATGTTCGTGTTGCATTGAAGAACCCTGCAGCCGTGCGGCTGCGAGGCTTCCCGTTCTTGCAGATTGCTGCAGTGTCGGCGAACGTGTTCGTCCACATTGAGAGGCTAAGGCCGAGCGATGATGCGTAGCTTCGAACACCGTTGTTCCACGCGCCGCCAGGTGGTCGCCAGTACGCGACATATTTGATCCCCAACCCCTTTGCGATGTCCACCCATCCCTTCAGTTCAATCCGCAGGCGCGATGAACTGATGCTTACGCATCGTTTCAGGGTCTTGCTCCAGTTGCACAGGGCGTTGTGGTTGACCGTGTGGTTGGCGATTGGAATCCCTGCGTCACCGATTGCCTTCCAGAGATTTGGGAACTTGCGGAGTGATCGGCCGGTGGGGAAGAAGGTGATCGGCGTCTGCGTGGCGACGGCGATGGCGAGTGCTTGGCGAATGTGCAGCTCGCTGTCCCCATCGTCGAAGGTGAGGGCGACCTGCTTGACCGAGGTGCCCGAGGCGCTTGCGGGTGCAAGCAGCGCGGCGACCAGCGCAGCCACCATGAAGAGCGGTCGAAGGGTGCGCATACGGGACTTCATCGTCGAAGCGTAGCACCGGGGGATACACTGCCGCACATGCCTACCGCCCCAATTCGCTACCTAACCGAAGCAGATGTGCTCGCGCTGCTCCCCTCTATAGAGGTGCAGATCAGCCTGGTCGAAGGGGCCCTGCGCGCCGTGGCAACTGGCACCGCCCATCAGCCACCGAAGGTGCCACTCAACCTCGGCGCTGGTGCCCCCTTTGCTCACGCCATGCCCGCCGCCATCGATCTTGCCGCCGGCCGAGTTGCTGGCGCGAAGTGGATCAGCGGGGGAGGCGCCGCGGGAATCGGCGGGGTGGTGCTCGTGGAGCGACCGAAGGCGGGTGGCCTGCGCGGCATCGTTGCCGCTAGCGAGCTCACCGCCGCACGAACGGCCGCCGTCTCGGGGGCTGGCTTGCGCATTGCCCCACCAAGCACGGCCGCCGCGTCAGATGGCGCCCCATATAAGGGGGCAATCATTGGTGGTGGGCTGCAGGCGGCTACGCACCGTGCCGTGCTCGCCGCGCTCCACCCCGCTATCACCGTTGCCTTCTACTCGCGCCGCGCAGTTGCCGAACTCCCGTTGCGCGCCGGTGATCGCGTCGCCGAATCGGTGAACGATGCCATCCGCGGCGCCGACATTATCGTTACCGCGGCGGCGTTCAACACCCCGCCACGACCAATTGACGTGAAGTTGATTGAGCCTGGCGCAACCCTGCTCGTGATCGATTACGCCGCAACAATCAGCGCCGGTGTCGTGGCGGCACTCAGTGATCGTGGTCCGATTCGCGTGATCACCGACAGCGCTGCGCAGTACGACGACACACGCCGCACCCCAAAGCTGAGCGGGTGGCCCGCCGCCGACGCGCAGATCGGCGACACGCGCATCGAGAGCGCAGGCCGTGTGACCACACTGGTGAACCACCTCGGCATCTCCGCCTGCGATCTGGCGTACGCCGAACTGCTTCTGGATCTTGCCGAGAAGCAGAACGTCGGAACGCTGCTCGCGCGATGAGTCGCTCGATACCGCGCCTGCGCATCGATGCCCCACCCGCCGCATCGGGTGCCGCCGTTGAGGTGCTCGACTATCACACGGCTGGAGAACCCTTCCGCATCATCGTGCGCGGCTACCCAGAACTTGCTGGCAACACCATTCTTGAACGACGTCGCTCTGCACTGCAGCAGCACGATCATCTGCGTAAGATGCTGATGTGGGAGCCGCGTGGCCATGCCGATATGTATGGCGGCATCCTCGTGCCGCCAGATCACGACGAGGCGCAGGTCGGCGTGCTCTTCATGCACAACGAGGGCTACTCCACGATGTGCGGCCACGGCACCATTGCGCTAGCTACCGCACTCGTCGAGAGCGGTGCGATTGCGGCAACGGGAATTGCAACACCGATCGGCATTGATGCGCCGTGCGGCCTGGTACGTGCCGTTGCACATGTGCAGGAGAGCGAGCTTGCTGCGGCGCGTGCAGCGAGTCGAACACCACGCGTGCACGAGGTGACCTTCGAGAATGTGCCATCGTTCGCCGCAGCACTCAACGTTGCGATTGACGTTCCTGGCTACGGATCGCTCACCGTTGATGTTGGCTATGGTGGCGCCTTCTATGCACTCATTGATGCTTCACAGCTCGGCATTGAGATGCGCGCCGAAAATGCAGCGGCACTCTCTGCTGCAGGGCGCGCGATCACCAACGCCGGTCGCGCCGTTCTGCGCAGTGGTGGCGCGCTTGCAACAGCACTCGGCGTTGCGCACCCTGAAGAAGTCGACCTCTCGTTCTTGTACGGCACCATCATTTCGGGCCCACCCGAAGATCATGCCCATCACTCACGCAATCTCTGCCTCTTCGCCGAGGGTGAGGTGGATCGCTCGCCAACGGGTTCAGGTGTTTCGGCACGACTCGCCGTACTGCACGCACGCGGTTTGGTGCAAACTGGCGAAGAGATTGCGATTGAGTCGATCCTCGGGCGTGAGTCGGTCTTCCGTGGCCGTGTGGTGCGTACCGAAGCGTGGGCGGGCCGCAACGCGGTGATTCCAGAGGTGCGCGGCAGTGCGCACATGATCGGGAGTGCGCGCTTCGTTCTCGACGAGAACGATCCGATCGGTCGCGGCTTCTTGGTGGCGAGGTAGCGCGTGGGCGCCGATCGTACGCTGCTTGTGGTGAACCCTGCTGCCGGCGCAGGCCGCGCCGGTCGCGTACTTTCACGTGTGCTCGAAGAACTCAAGCCGTGGGGTGAGTTTGAGATTTCGGTCACACGCGCGGGCGAGGATCGCCCTGCGCAGCGCATCGTGCGCGAAGCGGTGGCGAACGGCGTGACGCGCATCGCCGTGCTTGGTGGTGATGGCACCGCGAGCCAGGCGCTCAACGGCCTGCGCCAACCTGACGGCAGCATTGCACCGGTGCAGTTGGGGTTGATCCCCGCAGGTACCGGTCGCGACTTTGCGCGCACGATCGGCATCTCGCGCAAGCCGGTGGAGGCTGCCCGCCACCTGGCACGTGGTGCCACCCCGCGCATTTTTGATATTGGCCAGATTGAGCTCAGCGACGGGAGCGTGCGCCTCTTCCTGAACATCGCCTCATTCGGCGTCACGGCCCGCATCGCCCACGCGCTCGAGGAGTACCCACAGATCAAGCGCCATGCTGGCGCGCTTGCTTTCGGACTCGCGACCGTGCGCGCCGGTCTGAAGTACGCGCCCGATCTGGTAGAGGCACGCGTCGACACGCATGCGCCGGAGAGCGGCCCAGTTGCCGCGATGGCGATCGCTAACGGCGCCTGGTTTGGCGGCGGCATGCATGTGGCGCCAACCGCCCGCATCGACGATGGCCGCTTTGAGGTGGTGCGCTTCGGCGACATCGCCCGCAGCGACTTCGTGGTCAGCCTGCCGCTCCTCTACAAAGGCACCCACTACGCGCACCCGAAGGTGACCGTCTCCCAGGGGGCCGACGTCTTCGCCGCACCGGCGGGCGGCCCCGAGGCCCGCGCCGTCGAGATCGAGGCCGACGGCGAGATCGTGGGGCGCCTCCCCGCACGTTTTACCGTGCTCCCTGCGGCGGTCACGCTCCTTACCTAGCGGGGGCTACCCAGACGGCTATCCAGCGTGCATACTCCCTATCCAGCCCCCCATGGGGCACCCGCCCGGGAGTAGGAGGCACGGCATGGACGCAACGGAGATTCTGAAGAGCAACGCTATCGCGGTTGCCGCCGCCGATGCCGCCTGGGTGAATCCGCGCGATCCGGCCAAGGCCGTTGGCGCCGATGGTCAGCCACTCCGCAGCCGCCGCGCCCCAAAGTGGGCCAATGTGCCGAACGAGCAGTGGGATGACTGGCGCTGGCAGCTCAGCAACCGCGTCAACTCGCTCGAAGAGATTGGCGAGATCCTCGAACTCACCGACGACGAGCGCGAAGGCCTCTCCGCGGACGGTAAGTTCCGCGTCGACATCACCCCGTACTTCATTAGCCTGATCGACCCGAAGGATCCAAACGATCCAATCCGACGCCAGGTGATTCCGGTCGGCTCTGAGCAGCAGGCCTTCACCGCCATGATGGAAGACTCGCTCGGCGAAGATCGTCACTCCCCAGTGCCAGGCCTGGTGCACCGCTACCCCGACCGCGTGCTGATGCTCGTCACCACGCAGTGCGCCTCGTACTGCCGCTACTGCACGCGTTCGCGCATCGTCGGCGACCCAACGCAGAACTTCAACAGCAAGGATCACGAGGCGCAGCTCGACTACCTGCGCCGCACCCCACAGGTGCGCGACGTACTCATTAGCGGTGGTGACGGGCTCACCCTGGCACCGAAGCTCTTTGAGAAGATCCTGCGCGGCCTGCGCGACATTCCGCACATCGAGATCATTCGCATCGGCTCGCGCGTGCCAGTCTTCATGCCGCAGCGCGTCGATGACGAGCTCTGCGAGATGCTCGCCAAGTACCACCCACTCTGGATGAACCTGCACTTCAATCACGCGCAGGAGATCACCCCAGAAGTGTCGCGCGCCGTTGACAAGCTCACGCGCGCCGGCATCCCGGTTGGCAATCAGTCGGTGTTGCTCGCGGGCGTCAACGACTGCGTGCACATCATGCGCAAGCTGGTGCACAAGCTCGTCGAGAATCGCATCCGCCCGTACTACATCTATCAGTGCGACCTCGTTGAAGGCTCAGGCCACTTCCGTACACCTGTGGGCAAGGGGCTCGAGATCATCGAAGGTCTGCGCGGCCACACCAGCGGCTACGCCGTGCCAACCTACGTGATCGACTCACCAGGTGGTGGCGGCAAGATTCCAGTGATGCCGAACTACCTGATCTCGTATAGCGACCACAAGGTGGTGCTGCGCAACTACGAGGGGTACATCAGCACCTACGAAGAGCCTGAGCACTACACGCGACATGACGCCACCAAGTGCGTCGATTGCCGCAGCTCACGTCCTGAGCCAGGACAAGAGGGGATCTTCGGTCTGCTCGCCGGCCATGAGATGTGGATCGAGCCGAAGGGCCACGCCGAGATGCATAGCCGCGGCAACACAGAGGCGCATCGCCTGCAGGATCCGTCGAAGTGGCAGCCACTCGGCATCGGCGGCGCCGTTGAGGGCACAGCACGTGAGCCGCTCGAGGTGCTCCCAGCCGGCACCATCGCACGTCCGAAAGAGGGCGAGCCGAGCGCCGCGGCGCATGGGGAGCTGCTCTAAGCGTCTGAACTCCGCCGTTAGAATTCTGGTAGCCTCTCGCGTAGCGTGAACACTTGGGTCCGCCGGACTCAAGTCAATTTGCCCGCACGTAGGACTATTCCAATGAGAGGTAACGCATTGCGTCGCGGCGTTGTTACAGCCGCCATCTCACTGTCACTTGTGCTCACCGCACGAATCGCCCCAACATATGCCGTTGGTGGCGGAAGTGATTCAACGGACCGATTCTTGCTCGGAACCCACGTCAACGTCGGGATTCAGCAGAACGGTGCATTTGGTAGCGTTGGAAACGCCCCCGCGGGCTCCCACACCCGATCCGATCAAAGTGGGCACAACACCTGGTCAGCCGCTGGTGATGACGTGCTCGGGTTCACCTACGACAACGGTGATGGTTGGGGAACAGGCGCCGACATCGGTGACTTCTTCAAGCCTGGCAGCCCATATGAGGGTTTCTCTCTGGCAGTCGGCGCCAATTCGGGCGGCAACAGCGGGGGCGGCGACTCTGACCTCGGACTCGGCACGTGGAGTGTGTGTTCAGGCGTCTGCGAAACCTGGACGATGGATTCTGCATTCAACGGGCTGGGACTAGTACAGGTGTATTCGATTGTGGATGATGTCGTGCTGAAGATGCACGTCACGGTATCAAACACAACTGGTGCTGCTATTGATGATATTTACTATGGCCGTTGCGTAGACCCTGATAACGTGAAGGCTGCGGGCGGTGCGTACGACACCGCAAATAACGTCACAAAAACAATTGCCGACGACGGAATTGCCGTTGTGCAGGCAACTGCTTCGTACGATTCTGTCGACACGGCGCTACTGATGTTTAGCAGCGACACAAACGCGCGCGCATGTGGGTTGCGATAGGGGTACCCCTAACAACAATTGGGACGGAACTAACGCCAATATTGTGAAGGGCGACCCGGTCTTAAACGACACTGATATTGGGGTAGCAGTAAAAATCGGCACACTTGCAGCTGGTGCAAGCTATACCTTTGATGTGAGCTACGGCATGACACTGACGGCAGCGGCACCGCCGCCACTCCCGCCAACGAATACGGCCTGGTCGCCAATGAGCGCGATGCTCGCGTTCGCGGCGGCACTGTTCGCAGTTGCAGGTCTGGCGTTTTCGAAGAAGGAGCGTCGCGCGTAAGCGTCCGCTTCTAAAGAAACGACAAGAGGCGGCCCCCGCTGGTGCGGGGGTCGTCTCTTTTTATGGGTGGTGCGATACTGTCGGTCATGAGCAAACCTGACAACGCCACCCTTCCGCTTCCTTGGCCTCCGGTGATCGCTGAGGCACGTTCGCCGTTCACGGCGGTGCGCGTGGCAACGCTGATGCTGGCGCGGAGCCGCGGCACTCGCGAGCGACTCGCCGACATTGCCGACGCGCTCAATGCGGTGCACCTCGATTGGCTCTTTGAGCGCAGGGTTGTGGCCGACGAGCTGCTGCAGCTGCAGGCGAACTGGTTTAGCGACTTCCGCACCACGACCGGCTTCATCGTGGAAGATGGCGACCAGGGCGCTGTGGTGACGCTCGAAGATTCTTCGCGCATGACCGGCTGGCTGGAGCGCCAGGTGGCCAAGGCGCACGACGCCTGTCGCGCCGAGCTGAGCGCCTTTGCCAAGAGCGACCGCGCCACGGGCGACCACTAGCGCGCATGAAGCGCGACGATCTTGTTCGGCAGACGCAAGACCTGATCGATCAGGGCGATCGCATTGCGCGTGCCCCGTCGCGAGCGGCGCTGAACACCTGGCTCGCCGCGAGCGACGCACTGCTGGCGTCGGCGTGGGGGCAGATGGATCGCTACCACCAGGCGTGGCTCGACGTGGGGCGCATCGCGCAGCCCCTGCGCGGCCGCCAGATCAGCGAGGGTGAGGAGGGCGACGAGGTGCGCGCCGTGGTCGCCGCCAAGGGTGCCGTGCTGCGCGCCTCACTCGACGCGGTGGAGCGACTCGGCATGCCCTTCCTTGGCGAAACGAAGGGGCGTGCGCGCGACCAGAAGGAGGGGCTGCCCGATCATCTCTTTGAGGCGCCGCACGGCTTAGCTGGCGGCACCGGTGCGCTGCAGGCGGCAATCGATGCCGCGCGCAAGGCGGCGAGCGAGCATGAAGATCACGCCCTGAATCGCACACGAACGCCCGTGAAGGGCGAGGGCGACGACATCTGGTAGCGGGCTCTCTTGCGGGGCGCGATGGTACCCTTAGGCACATGAGTCACCCACTGCACGGCGTCCGCCCCCTCGACCGTACCGCCGGGTTCCCGAGCGTTGTTGCGCCACTCACCGCCCAGTGGGAGCAGCTCGCTGGCCGCGCCATCGTGGCCGCCGTTGAGCGCAATCCTGAACTCCGCGACCGCGTGGGCGACATCGGCCTGCGCCACCTCATGCGCGATGCCCAGGTGGTGCTCGAGAAGCTCGCCGAGAGCGTTGCCTCTGGCAGCATCACCCCGCTGAAGAGCTTCACCGAACATGGCACCCCAACCTGGCGCCGCCGCCGCATCTCCATGGATGACGTCACCGATCTCTATGAAGGCCTACGAGTGGCCGTACCAAACGTGCTCGCTGGCGAGGCCGCTGCGTTCGCCGATCGCGCACTCCTCGAAGGGATCGCTGTACTAAAGTGGCACCGTCGCCTTGGTGGCGACACGCGCAAGCGCAACCGCATCCTCGCGGCCATCTACAAGGGGGCGTAAGCATGACCCTCAAGTGGGTGCACACCGATCCGCTCGTCATGAATGGCGAGCCATTCTTGTACGGCACGCGCCTCACCGTGCGGCGACTGCTTGAGCTCCGCGCATCGGGGTTTGACGGCGCACAGCTGTTGAAAGAGATGCCCGAGCTGCGCATCGTTGGCATCGCACGCGCCTATGAATTCGCCGTGGCGAACCGCGAACACTATGAAGTGTTCTTTGATAGCGATGGCACGCTGCTGGGCCCAGAGCTCACATCAGAGGAGGCGAGCCTCGTATGACCGAAGAGACTCTCGCCGCAATCACCCCGTTTGATGCGCAGAAGCGTGCCACCGAACTCGCAATCCTCGACGCGCTGCGTTCTGTTGTTGATCCCGAGATCGGCATGAATGTCGTCGAACTCGCACTCATTCGCCAGGTGCTGGTGGGCGAGACCGAATCCGAAGTGAAGATGATCCTCACCACGCCGTTCTGCCCATACGCAGGCTCGATGCTTGCGCAGGTGAAAGAGGCGGCGGAATCGGTGCTCGAGCATCCGGTGAAGGTCACACTCCTCGCCGAGCGCTGGGATCCGAAGGATGCGGGTCTCGCCTGGTGAGCGACGAGCTGAAGCTGCCAGCAAGCAAGGTCGCCACCGGTAAGGGTGACACTGGCACCACAGGCCTCCTCTTCGGCGGCGATCGAATCTCAAAAGACGATGTGCGCACCGAGGCGTACGGCACCATCGACGAAGCCACCGCCGCACTCGGCATGGCCCGCGCCGAACTGATCGGCCTTACCGGCGAGGGGATCGCCGAGCTCGACGAAACCATTCTCTCCATTCAGCGCGACCTCTTTGTGATTGGCGCCGAACTCGCAACGAACCCAGACGCATGGAACCGCCTCGAAGAGGGGCGCACCAAGGTTTCACCAAAGATGTTGGCGCGCATCAACACGCTGCTTGCCGCCACCGAAGCGGTGATTGAATTCCCGAAAGACTTCGTAATCCCAGGTTCGAGTAAGGCCTCGTCGGCCATTGAGCTCGCGCGCACGATCATTCGCCGTGCGGAGCGCTGGTGCGTCACCCTCGGCCGCGAAGGGCTACTCCCTGGCGAGCACCTGTTGGCGTATTTGAACCGCCTCGCCGATCTCTTGTGGCTGCTCGCGCGTCAGGCGGAGAAGCTCGAAGCTTCGGCAACGCGATCCGTTTCACAGACGCCCGTTCGCGACTAACGAACCCCTAGGAGAACTCCGCGTCTCCAAGGATGTAGCGCACGGCGCCAGAGTGGTGCTTGTATCCAACGCTCTCATAGAGTTTGTTCGCGCCAGTTAACGACTCGGCATCAACCCCAATCATCGACCCTTCGTAGCCGTCGGCCTGCGCACGAATCAGATGCCGCTCAAGCAGTAGCCGTGCAAGGCCGCGGTTGCGATGCTCGCGATGCACGCCGAGGTTGTTCACCCAGAGCACGTGGCCAACGGTGTTGCTGTCTTGTGGGAATGCGCCCGTAAGCTGATAGGCGACAAGTTCGCCGTTCACATCGGTGATCACCTCACTGAGCGCCGGTCGCGCTGATTCGGCGGCCAGGTACTCCTGCCACTCGATGGGTGTCATCGATGAGCTCCCCCAGTGATCGGCAAAACAGTGATTCTTCAGCACCCGAAGCGCCTCTAGATCAACCCCGGCTATCGCCAGCGACTGGTAGCCAGAAGGGATTGGCGCGTTGCTGAGCTTGCTACTGGTGGGTCGATTGGCAAAACGCAGCAGCATCTCCGAGTAGTAGCGAATGGGTCGCATGCCGGCGGCCACATAGAGTCGCTGCGCACGCTCGTCGGGCTCAACGCAGTGCGCCTGAATCGTTGCGCCAGGAAACGGCGCGAGCAGCTCTCGGGCACGATCCCTTGACCATGCAAGAAGGTGGCGACCAAGTCCTATGCCCTGAAAGAGCGGGTGCACGCCGCCGAAGAGGTAGGCGCGCGGCTTCTCGGCGTCGGTCGCGCCGACCGCCCAACCCCATCCCGCAATTGCGCCGGTGGGAGCGCGGACGACGATGGCGTTGTTGTGAGCGTCGATGCCAGAGGCAGTGAGGTCTTCGAGCATGTCGCCCTCGCTGTACAGCAGCGGGTAGCCGACCGCGTGGTAGTTCTCGTTGGTGAGGGTGGTCAGCGCTGCAACATCACGTTCAACGTCGCAGGGGAGCGCCGTGAATCCTGCAGGGAGGGCGTTCGAGAGGGCGATCGCTCGTTCGTCGCTTCGGCTCATGGAGATAGGGTAGTATCAATTCCGACAAAATGCGTCAGAAATCCCCCTTCAGGAGGAGCATTGAACGAACTCCAGGATCCCGCTCAGCGCGACCTTCACGGCAGCGGCGCCGTCACATTCAGCATGCGCAGTGAGTACGGGGTGCGCTTCATGGTCGCCCTCACCCGCATGGATCACGGCGAGCCTGTCTCGCTGACCGATATCGCCGATCAGGAAGACCTGCCACGCGCGTACTTGGAGCAGATCATTGGTGGCCTGCGCGATGCGGGCCTCATCGATAGCCAGCGTGGGGCACATGGCGGCTACCGCCTCGCCCGACCGGCGAGCGAGGTGCGCATGGGTGAGGTCGTAAGGGCGCTTGAGGGCCCCATCGTGCCGATGGCCTGCCTGGCCGCAGCTGGGAGCCCCTGCAATCGCGCCGACAACTGCACCGTGAGCCAGCTCTGGAGCCGCGTACGCGACTCGGTCAACGAGGCGCTCGACTCCTTCACCCTCGCCGACTTGGCGAAGCCCGGCTCGCCGGTCGCCCTGAGTAGTTCAACCAAACACTGAGAGAGAGAGGAGAGGCACATGAGTGAGAACGCGTATCTGGTCATCAAGGACCTCGTCGTCGCACCTTCGAGCGATCTGAGCAAGCACATCCTTCAGGGGATCTCGCTGACGGTGAAACCGGGCGAAGTGCACGCGATCATGGGGCCGAACGGCTCCGGCAAAACGACCCTCAGCTACGCGCTAGTGGGACACCCGAGCTACAAAATCGTCTCTGGCACTGTCCTCTGGAAGGGTGAGAACCTGCTCGACTACAGCGCCGACCAACGCGCGCGACTCGGCCTCTTCTTGGCCTTCCAGTATCCAACCTCGATTCCTGGTCTCTCCGTTGCGAGCTTCTTGCGCACCGCAATGAATGCGCGTCGCTCCGGCTTGGTACGCGATCCTGAGTTCGATCCGTCGGACCCAGTGAAGGGCGGCATGACGATGGGCGAGTTCCGAAAGCTCGTCAAAGAGAAGCTCACGCAACTGAAGATGGACGAGGCATTTATGACGCGCTACGTGAATGATGGGTTCTCGGGCGGCGAGAAGAAGCGCCTTGAGATGTTGCAGATGGCTCTGCTGAAGCCAGAGATGGCGATCCTCGACGAGACCGACTCTGGCCTTGACATCGATGCGCTGCGCATTGTTGCCGAAGGAGTGAACACGATGCTCTCGCCAGAGCTCGGGGTATTGGTAATTACGCACTATCAGCGACTGCTCGATTACTTGAAGCCACAGTTCGTGCACGTGCTCGCGCGCGGCCGCATCGTCGTTTCAGGTGGACCAGATCTGGCGCACCGGCTAGAGAGCGAAGGGTACGCGCCGATCCTTGCCGAGAACGGCATCAGCCCTACGGCAGAAGAGGCGGCAACGCCGACAGCTGCACCAGCGCCGTCGGCGTAACGCGGCGGGTGTAGGCTCGCAAAATGAGCATGTGGCATAACGCTGACGGCGCGCTAGACCCAGTAAAGGTACGCGCCGAATATCCAATCTTTAAGACGCAACCTGGCGGTCGGCCACTGCACTATCTTGACAGCGCCGCGACAGGGCAGCGCCCTCAGCGCGTTGTTGATGCACTTTCAAAGTACCTCTTCACCGCGAATGCGAACCCGCACCGCGGCTCGTATGCCCTCGCCCAGATGGCGACCGACGGGTACGAAGGGGCCCGCGCGCGCATCGCTACGTATTTGAACGTGCCAGCGAGCGAGCTGGTGCTGCTCGGCAGCGCCACAGAAGCGCTCAATCTTGTCGCGCTTTCGTGGGGCAAAGCAAACCTGCGCCGCGGCGACGTGGTGCTCGTCACTGAGGCAGAGCATCACGCAAATCTCATCCCGTGGCAGCAGATCACACGCGAGATGGATGCTGACCTTGAATTCATCCCCGTTGACGACGTAACCGGCGAGATCCTCTGGGATCGCCTCGACTCGCTCATGAAGTTGAAGCCAAAGATGGTCGCTCTTGGGCACGTCTCCAACGTGCTTGGCTCCATTGCACCACTGGCCCAGATTGCCGAAGCGGCGCACGCCGTTGGCGCACTCCTCTGTGTCGACGGCTGCCAGGCGGTCGCGAACATGCCCGTCTCGATTCCCGCCACTGGCGCCGACTTCTACGCCTTTAGTGCACACAAGATGGGCGGCCTCTTCGCTGGCGGCGGCCTCTGGGCGCGTGCCGACCTCCTTTCCGAGATGGCGCCGATTGAAACCGGTGGCGACATGATCCACAGCGTGCGCCTGCGCGACGCCGACTTTGCGACGGGCACCCAGCGATTTGAGGCGGGCACCCCCGACGCGTCGGGTGCCGTAGCCCTCGCCGCCGCCTGTGACCTGCTCGACGAGTTCGGCCGCGACAAGATCCACGCGCACGAGGCGCTCATGATTGAGCGCGTGCTGCGCGAGCTCCCTGAGGTGCTCCCCGACGCTCGAATCCTTGGGCCGCGGGACGCTAGCCAGCGCGCCGGCCTGGTCGCCTTCTCGAGCGATCTCGTGCACGCCCATGACCTTGCTGAGATCCTCGACCGCCGTGGGGTGGCTATTCGAGCCGGCTTCCACTGCGCCCAGCCGCTCCACGAGCAGCTGGAGCTCAGCTCCTCGGCGCGCGTCAGCGTTGCCCCCTTCACCACACACGACGATCTCGACGCCCTGTTCGCTGGCCTGCGCGACGCGCGCAAAGTATTTGAGGGGTAAGTCATGGGTGGTATAGACGATCTCTACAGGGAGCAGATCCTTGAGCACCATCGCCGCCCGCACAACCAGGGAACCCTCGCTGCACCCAGCGTGAGCCTCGAAGGGCGCAATCCAAACTGTGGTGACGTCATAAATCTGCAACTACAACTTGATGACGCGGGCGTGATCACCGATGTGGCCTTCAGCGGCCGTGGCTGCGCCATCTCGCAGGCGGGGACCTCGCTCATTACCGACGAGTTGCGGGGCAAGCGCATCGATGAGATCCTGGCGCTCAGCAGTCCCTTCGTGATGGAGCTCCTTGGGGTAGAGGTTGGCCCCACGCGCATCCACTGCGCGCTGCTTGGGCTTGAGACTGCGCAGAAGGCAATCGAGACGCTGCGCGCTAAGTAACAGGCGGGAACCCAGCCAACCGCCAACCCTGATGGCGGTAGACTCCCCACAGCAAATTACCCAGCACGGAGGCTCTATGAGCAGCGCTCGCATTCTCGTCGTCGGCAGCACCATGATGGACCTGATCTCGTACGCCAAGGTCATCCCCAATGCGGGTGAGACCCTGGTCGGCGATCGCTTCCAGATGGGCTTCGGCGGGAAGGGGGCGAACCAGGCGGTGCAGGCGGCGCGCTTCGGCGCCCCCGTCGCCATGGTCAACGCCGTCGGTGACGACGCGTACGGCGCTTCACATCTCGCGAACTTTGTGCGCGAGGGGATCGACACGCGTTGGATGCGCACCGTTCCAGGCTCTAGTGGCGTGGCGCCGATCTGGGTCGACGCGAATGGGATCAACCGCATCATCATCGTCCCCGGCGCCAACAACGAGACCGACCCAGCCGTCGCCGAGGCGGCCATTCGCGACTTCAAGCCAACCATTGTCGTGGGCCAGTTCGAGATTCCACAAGCAACAACGCTCGCCGCCTTCCGCGCGGCACGTGCTGCGGGGATCACCACCCTGCTCAACCCAGCCCCCGCCGCACCCATCGAACCTGAGCTCCTCGCCCTCTCGGACTGGCTCGCGCCAAACGAGATGGAGTTCACGACCCTCTTCGGCGGTTCGGCGATTGGCGACGGTGCCGACGAGCGCATCCTTGCCGCCGCAGCGAAGAGCGGCGTCAACCTGCTGGTGACCCTCGGTGGCTACGGTGCCGCAATCGCCGAGCGTGGTCAGCCCCTTCAGCGCGTGAGCGCGCCGAAGGTGACCGTGGTCGACACGACCGGGGCGGGCGACTCGTTCCTCGGCGCCTTCTCCTTCGGTCTGGCCAGTGGCCTCACCCCTGTTCGGGCGGCAGAACTTGCCGTAGCCTGCGCCTCAGAGAGCGTGCAGAAGCCAGGCACACAGAGCAGCTACATTTCGAAAGAAGAGGCGGCGAAACTCGCCGCACCAAATCTAGTGAGAGGAACGCGCTGATGGCAGCAACCGAGAGCGACGGCCGCAAGCACCATATTGGTATTCGCAACGGCGAGGTTGGCCGCTACGTGCTGCTCCCAGGCGACCCGGATCGCGTTGAGGTCATCGCCAGCCGCTTTGACAACCCGAAGTTCCTGATGCGCCGCCGCGAATACACCACCTGGACGGGTGAACTCGACGGCGTGCCTGTTGCCTGCACCTCGACCGGCATCGGCTGCCCATCGACGGCGATCGCTGTAGAAGAGCTTGCAGACGTTGGCGTTGACACCTTCATTCGCGTCGGCACCTCGGGCTCCATGCAGCACCACATCAAGCCGGGCTCGGTTGGGATCATTAGCGGCGCCATTCGCGACGAAGGCACCAGTCGCCACTACCTACCGATGGAGTTCCCATCGGTCGCCGATCTCGACATCACACTCGCGTTGCGTGAGGCGGCGAAGGAGAGCGGCTTCCCTTGGTACGTTGGCATCGCACAGTCAAAGGATTCGTTCTACGGCCAGCACAATCCCGAGCGCATGCCGATCGCCGAGGACCTGCAGCGTCGCTGGAAGGCATGGATGGCAGGTGGCGCAATCTGCTCCGAGATGGAGGCGGCAACGCTCTTCATCGTTGCGGCAACGCTGCGCGTGCGCGCAGGCGGCGCAATGTTGATCCTTGGCAATCCAGATCAGCGCCCAATGACCGAGGCAGAGCTTGCCGACTCATCGATTGATCGCGTGATCGATACGTCAATCGCGGGCCTGCGCAAGCTCATTGCGGCGGATCGCGCCGCCGGCCGCATCAAGTAGCGCTCGCGCGCATGCCACAGCAGAAACTCATCCTCGATGTCGACACGGGCATCGATGATGCAATGGCGCTCCTCTACGCACTCGCATCACCCGATGCCGAGCTGCTCGTTGCAACCTGTGCACCAGGGAACGTTAACCTCGAAGCAGTCGTGCGCAACACGCGTGGCGTGCTCGACGTTGCGGGTGCGTCGCACATCGACGTGATCGCCGGCGCTCGTACGCCGCTCGTGAAGGCGCTGGTCACCACACCAGAGACACACGGGCCAACTGGTCTTGGGTACGCCGTTCTCCCTGCGCTATCACGCGCGCTCAGCACCCCCTCCGCCGATGGCACGAACGCCGCTGCCGCGCGCATCGTTGCCGAGGTGCGTCGTCATCCTGGCGCCGTGACGATCATCGGCTGCGCGCCGGCCACCAACATTGCCGCCGCCTTCCGAATTGACGCCGAGCTACCGACGCTCTTACACGACGTGGTGTTGATGACTGGCGCTGTTGCAACTCCAGGGAACACTGGTGCGCGCAGTGAGTGGAACGCCTGGTGTGACCCTGAGGCACTTGACGAGGTGATTCGCGCCTGTGCTGCAGCGGGCCGACCCGCGCTCATCTTGCCACTTGATGCCACAGAGTCGGCACTCATTCGACCGCCGCATTGGGCGGCACTCGTTGCCGCAGCCGGCCGTGTTGGCGCACAGCGCGGCGATGCCACACTCAACCCGGTCTTGCGCCTAATCGACGAGGCGCTGCGCTTCTACGACGAGTTCCACCTGCAGTACGACAAGATCGAGGGGTCACACATTCACGACGCCTTCACCGTGGCGATGGCGCTTGATGCAGGGCTTGCAACCATCATCAGTGCGCCGAGCGCCGTTGAGACGCGTGAGGGGATCACGCAGGGAGACCTTCTCGTGGATGTGCGGGGCCGCACCAACACCCCAGCGAACAGCCGCGTCGCCATAGCCGGCGACGGCGAGGCCTTCCTTCAGCGCTTTGCGGAGCGGGTCGGGCGCTTCTCGGCGCGCTGAGCTCCAAGCAGGATCGGGAGCACCATCAGGAGCACCAGCGGGATCAAAACCAGCCGCGCATCCGAAGCCCCAGCCGCGTCAATCGCTACGCCACCGATTGCCGAACCGGCAGAGATGCCGAACACAACACCACCACCGATGAGGGCAAATGCACCACTTCGAGCAGAACCACCGGCTCGCTCTGCGACCGCCGCATTGATCTGAATAAACATCGGTGCGATGCCGAAGCCCGCGATTGTCGTGACAATCAGGTACGGCACGTAACCGTCAACGAGCGCCGTAGGGATCGTGACAAGTGCGAAGAAGATCGCGGCCACGGCGAATCGCCGCTCCGCCGACCAGCGCCAATCGCTCTTTGCGCCGATGAGAATTGCACCAACGAGGCTTGCTCCAGAGTTCAATCCAAGAGCCAGCGCAATGCCGGTCGCCGCACCAATTGCCGTGCAGTATCCAAGTAGTAACACCTGGCTTGAACCGAGGATCAAACCAATTCCAGCCGCACTCACAATGAGCAGCCCGTTTTCTCGAATCGCCCCAGCCATGCCCGCAGCATCTGGTGCGTGCAGCGCCGGCTCCCACTTTCGCTGCGACAACACGGCAATGAGCCCGATCAGCGATAGGAGCGCGGCGACCGCGATGGGCCCCCAGAGGAGCCCTTGCACAATCAGGAGTGATGCAAGCGGTGGACCGATCAGGAAGTTCACCTCATCGTTCACAGACTCTAGTGCCATGGCACGGAGTCGCAGTGGTCCGCTTTTCACCACAGCGGTCCAACGCGCACGAATGATCGAGCCGATGTTTGGCGTTGCAGCGCCGAAAAGCGCCGATGCTGCAATCAGTAAGACCGCTTCAGGCGCCGCAAGTGCCACGGCAGTGATCGCCGCTGCGGCAACGAGCATCACAGCGGTCGCACGAATTAGTGTTCGTTGATGCCCCTGCTCATCAGCCGATCGACCAATCAGCGTTGCGCCAACCGCGTTTGCAATAGAGAAGGCGCCAGCAGCAGCGCCACCAACGGCGTAGGAGTTCAACGCTCCGCTACCGATTGCAATCAGCCCGATCGGCACCATGGCGACGGGCGCGCGTGCAATCAGCCCACCGAGTGATGTGACGACAGCGCCATCTAGCGAGAGAACATCAGCGAATGGCAGCGAACGTGCGCCGCGTGGCCTCTTCGACACCGTTAGTACATGATCGTTCGCGTTAGATGGTGCGGATAGTGCGTCGCGTGATACGTCTTCCAGAGTCGGTAGTCAACCTCCGGAATCAGCAGCTGCTTATCGGCTGGTCGTCGCGCGTTCACCTCGTCGGTGAGGAGCGCTGTTGCATAGATGCTGTGCGCACGAATCTCAATCTCTTCAAGTGAATCTCGCTGGATCATTTCGCCAGCCATAATCCGCTTCTCCAGTGATGCTTCGTATTGAAAGATTCCCATGGTGCGCAGTGCGACCGGCACGATGTAGTCGGCAAACGCCGTGCACATCTCTGGATCTTTCAGCACTGTGCGACCGAGTGGGGCTAGGCCACGGTGCAAGCCCCACAAGCCAAGCTGCGAGAGCTTCTGAATCTGGATCTTGTGCCCCTTCCAGTCGCTCAAATCGTCGAAGCGTGGGAACTCAGTGACGAGTCGCTCCAACAGCCCATCGCCACCGGCGTACAGGGCGGGCGCACATGAAGCGACCCAGCGGTGCCACTTCCCGTCGTACTTCTCGGTTAGGGCGGCGCCGACCGTATTGAGTGCCACGACTCGCTCATCGAGCATCGGCATCTCGTTGTCGCCACGGAAGAGCTCCTCAAGGTCGCGGCGAGTGACCCCTGCGGCCCACTGGCCGGTGAGGATTGGCTGCCCAGCCAGGATCGCCTTGTGCAGGCAGGCGAACATCGCCTCGCTGTCGGAGTAGCGGACCCCGTTATAGGTGACTTCGAACTTCTTGGAGGTGGCGAAGTCGGTAAAGGCGAAGTTGAGGATGGCGATGAGCATCGTGAGGTCGATGTTCTTGTCGGGGTCGGAGCCGATGTCGAAGGGGCTCTTCGCAGCTGGGGCGGTGGAGCGGAAGTCGGGGAACTCCTCGGCGGCCATCCACGTCGCCACCCGCCGGACCTCCCCCTCGTTTGTTGTAACAAACCCAGAACCCTCAACCACTGGGGTCAGTGAGCTCAGAATCGGGTTCGACCACCACTTCCCTCGCATGAATGCCTCCTCGTGATGGGCCCCCTGGCCCGCGCTCCCCAAGGGGGAGACCATACCCCGAAGCCCACTGCCGCAACCCCTCGGTCGCTGACTCGCCTGACGCATCAGGGGCTTGACAACAGGTTAAGGAAGCATAACGTGCGCGCAACGGCGGGTTGCCGTTTGGTTGTAAAGCCAAGGGTGACGTTGTCACCCCAGGCGAAACAGGTCGGCTCTCTGAGTGGGGACCGACGAAAGGGAGGAACAGAGATGTCAGGAGCAGCAGCGGCACGCGCCGCCCAGCGAATCCCGCTCTCGTACGTTGCGGTCCTTGTGCCAGTGATGGCGGCCCTCAACATCGTCGGCGGATTCATTATCAAGCTCGTAAACGTACCGATCTTCCTCGACATGATCGGGACCATGGTCGTGAGCGTCGCGCTCGGACCTTGGTGGGGCGCCCTCACCGGAATCATCACGAACACCGCTGGCTCATTGGTCAACGGTCCCGTTGGGATTCCGTTCGCGCTCTGTAACGTCGTTGGCGCCCTCGTCTGGGGTTACGGTATCCGTAACTTCGGCCTCGGCAAGTCGCTCCCAGGCTTGATTGCCGTTGGAGTGATCTGCGGTATTGCCGTTCAGGCAATGGCTGCGCCAATCATTACATTCGTCTTCGGTGGTGCCACCGGGCACTCCTCGGACGCGCTCGTGGCGGCGCTCGCCTCAGGCGGCACCGGTGTGCTTGCAGCCTCATTCCTCGGCGGCCTTCCAGGTTCGACCGCCGACAAGTTGATTGCAACGTTCATCGGCCTTGCCATTCTTCGAGCGTTGCCATCTGGCCTTACGGCTGGCGTTGGCCTTCCGAAAACTGACCAGAGCGGCGCGCTCAAGATGGTGCTCGTTGGACTTGGCGTTGGCATCGTCATCTTGCTGTACGTATACAGCCAGATCAAGCCAGCGTAAGGAGGAGAAATCATGGCAAAAGATACTGGAGCAACGGTTGGGCCTCGTGAGGCCGCAGCTGTCGGCGTAATTGCAATGGGTATCTTCGTGATCGCATTGCCGTTCGCCGCAAGCGCTATCAAGATCGATGCACCTGACCAGGCGTTCCCGATGCTTGCAGCAATGAATGTGCTTGCAGGCCTCTTTACGCTTGGCGCAGGCGTCGCCGTTATTCGCGCAAAGGACTGAACAGTTAAATCGTCGCGATGACGAGCGCGACAGCCGCCCGGTCGCACCGCATAGTGCGATCGGGCGGTTCGCTACACACTGCATCTCACAGGATCATCGAAGAGAGGTAGGAGGTCACATTGGCTGGAGAGATCGCCGTCAAGATTGAGAATCTCAGCTTCACCTATTCCGGTGGTGAGAAGCCGGCACTGAACAAGATCAATCTTGAGATTAAGCGCGGCGAATACCTTGGCATCATGGGACTTAACGGTGCGGGCAAGACAACGCTCGGCCTCTCCATTAACGGCATCGTTCCGCAATCCACGATGGGCATCTACGAGGGGAACGTCACCGTTGAGGGGCTCGACACCTCCACCACCCCCGTGCGCGAGATGGCGCGCACCGTTGGCATTGTGTTTGACAACCCTGAATTTCAGATGAGCCAGGTGAGTGCCGCCGAAGAGGTCGCTCTCGGCTTAGAGAACCTTGGCGTTCCAAATGAAGAGATGCCACCGCGCGTTGGCGCGGCACTCGGCACCGTTGGACTCGCCGGCTTTGAGGAGCGCTCACCAATGGGTCTCTCGGGCGGTCAGCAGCAGCGACTCGCGATCGCATCGGTGCTTGCGATGCAGCCAAAGATTCTTTTCATGGATGAGCCAACCTCAAACCTTGATCCGATCGGCAAGGAGGAGGTGTTTGAGCTGGCCCGTAAATTGAATCGCGAAGAGGGGATGACGGTGATCGTTGCCGAGCATGAAGCCGAAGTTCTTGCCGCCTACGCCGATCGCATTGTCGTGCTCCACCAGGGAGAGATCGTGATGATTGGTACGCCGAGCGAAGTCTTCTCGCGCGGCGCCGAACTTGCCAAGATCGGATTACGTGTGCCACAGGCAACGGAACTGGCACTCTCGCTTGCGCCCGCAGGTGCGAAGGATCTTCCCGTCACCACGGACCAAGCCGTGACCTGGTTGGAGGCGCGATCATGAGCACGCCGTTGATTAAGGTCACCGACGCACGTTATGTGTATTCAAACGGCGCGGTACTCGCACTTGATGGCGTCAACCTCGAGATCCCTGAGGGGCAGTCGGTCGGCATCGTTGGTCAAAACGGCTCAGGGAAGACCACACTCACCAAGCTGTTGAACGGTCTGCTGAAGCCAACCTCGGGGAGCATCGTGGTTGACGGCAAGGACACGGCGAAGAATTCCGTGCAGCAGATGTCGTCGACGGTTGGCTACGTCTTCCAGAACCCGAACCACCAGCTCTTCGCCCCGTCGGTGACGGCGGAGTTGGCCTTCGGCCCAACAAACCTGAAGCTGCCACCCGAAGAGATCGCCGAACGGATCGCGCACGCGCTGGAATTCTTCGACATCAAACAGTATGCCGACATGCATCCCTACCGACTGAGTTTCCCGCTGCGCAAGTTGGTGGGGATCGCCTCGGTCTTCACGATGGGCCCGAAGGTCTTCGTGCTCGACGAGCCGACCACCGGCCAGGACCATCAGACCACCAAGGTGATCAACCAGTTAATTCATCGGCTGCAGGATCGTGGCTCAACGGTGATCTGTGTCTCCCACGATATGCCGCTCTTGGCCGACGTGAGCGAGCGGATGATCGTGATGTGGAACGCAAAGATCATTGCCGACGGTGGTGCCCGCGAAGTCTTCGGGAACACCGAAGTGATGGAGCGCACGCACATTGCGCCACCACAGGTCACGCAGATCTCGTTGCGCCTGAAGAGCCGCAAGGGTAGGCCAGCGTCGCTGAGCGTTACTGAACTCTCCGCTGAGCTTGGTGGCAAGAAGATGGGAGCTGCCTAATGTACGGACCGAGCGTCTCAGTAAGCCACGTTCGTGGAACCTCATGGATGCACCGCCTCGACCCCGTGGCGAAGTTTGCCTGGCTGCTCCCGGCTGGAATCTTCTGCTTCACCACGTATTCGCCGCTGCCGTTGCTTGCGGTCTTCCTCTTCTCGATCGTCATCGCCTTAACATCGAAGATCATCAAGCCACTCGCGAAGATCCTTGTGATCTTTACGCCGATCACAGCATCAATTATTGTGATTCAATCGCTGGCTCCTGCAATTTGCGGAAACCATTGCGGAACTCCGCTTGCAGTCGGCCCATTTCATATCTATACCGAAGGACTTTCGCATGCGATCTCACTGATGTTGCGTGTCGCCTCATTCCAAACGATGGCATTCGCACTAATCCTGACAACACACCCATCTGATCTCTTTGCGTCGCTTGCACGTATGCGCGTGCCATATCTGATCAACTTCATGATCTCCATGACGCTCCAGCTTGTTCCGGTGTTGCAGCGCGAAGTGCAACTCGTCTTGGCGGCACAGCGATCACGCGGCATGAAGGGGACCGGCTTCGGCTCAATTGTGCCATCGTTTGTGCCAGTTGCAGCTGGTGCTGTTGAGCGTGTGCAGCAGCTCGCGATCAGCCTTGAGTCACGCGCCTTTGGCTCCAAGGGCGTAAAGACCTCGTATCGTCGCGTGCCGAGTGGGCCATTTGATCTGTTCGTAGGGGTGCTCGGCATTGCCACAATGTCGGCCCTTACGGTGTATGGGCTCGCGAACTGGGGGCAGAGCGCCTCGACGCCGCTGCAGTTCGATCCCCTCGTGGCGACGGCGATGTTCCTCTTCGGCATCATCGTCTTCGTCGGCGTGATGTTCATCGCCATCCGCGCGCTGATCACGTCATAATCCTCGTATGGCACTCTTTGAACCAGACGGCACCGTTCACCACCTTGGCCTAAAGAAGGGCGATGTTGGTCGTTACGTGCTGCTGCCAGGTGACCCTGGTCGCGTCGAGGTGATTGCCCGCCGATTCGATAACCCACGATTCGTGGCGCAGAAGCGTGAGTACACCACCTGGGTCGGTGAGCTTGATGGCGTACCGGTGGCATGCACCTCAACTGGGATCGGCTGCCCCTCAACGGCGATCGCCGCCGAAGAGTTGCACGCCATTGGCGCCGACACGTTTATTCGCGTGGGGACCTCGGGCGGCATGCAGCCAGGGATGCAGACCGGCGACCTAGCGGTGATCAGCGGTGCGATTCGCGACGAGGGGACGAGCAGTCACTACCTGCCGATGGAGTTTCCCGCCGTAGCCGATCTTGATGTGGTGCTGGCCATGCGTGATGCGGCCCGCGAGCGCAACGTTCGCCACCGCGTTGGCGTGGCGCAGTCAAAGGATTCGTTCTATGGCGAAGTTGAGCCAGGGCGCATGCCGGTGGCCGACGACCTCGCACGAAGATGGAAGGCCTGGATCGGCGGCGGTGCGATCAGCTCTGAGATGGAGTCGGCCACCCTCTTCATCGTTGCGGCAACCCTGCGCGCACGCGCGGGCGGCATCATGGTCTGCGTCGGCAGCCCCTCCATGACGCACGAGGAGTCACAGGCCTCAATGAAGAACTTCTCGATTGATCCGGTGATCGACACGGCCGTACACGGACTGCGCCTGTTGATCGCCCGAGACCGCGCCGCGGGAGCGTAACCGCGTGGCGGACTCAGAGCTGCTCTTCGACCCGACCGACGCAGCGACCGCGCTTGATCCCTTTCCCGCCTACACCCGGCTTCGGGAGCACGGCCCCGTCTGGCACTCGCCGCAGAGTGGGATCCACTTCATCACCCGCCACGCCGACGTGCATGCCGCCTGGCGCGATAAGCATCTCGGCTCCGATTTCTCGCAGCGCTATACCGCCGAAGAGTTCATTCGCGACCCGGCCGACCTGCAGCCGTGGCGCGACGACCGCTACGCGGACTTCAAGGCGTTTGAGCGCTGGGACATGATCGCCCTTGAACCGCCCGACCATACAAAGCTGCGCCGCCTCGTCACCACCGCCTTCACGCCGCGCTCCATTGAGGCGCAGCGGGAGCCGGCGAGCCGCCTCATTAGCGAGCGCATTGCCGCGGCACGTGAGCGGGGCAGCCTCGACCTGGTGCAGGATCTCGCCGAGCCGCTCTCACTCACGATCATCTGTGAGCTGATCGGCGTCCCAGAGCCTGACCGCATGCGAATCCTCGCCCTCTCGCACGACGTGGTCTCGATGTATGAGCCGGCGCCCGCTGACGCGGTGAAGGATCACGCCAACCTCGCCGTGCGCGAATTTTCCGCCTACGTTGCCGACCTCATTCGAGCCCGCCGACGTCAACCGGCCGACGATCTGCTCTCTGGCCTCATTGATGCCACCGTCGACGGCGAGCACCTGAGCGACGAGCAGGTGATCTCCACGGTGATGGTGCTCCTGATGGCCGGACACGAAGCGTCGGTGAACGCCGCCTCTAACGGCGTCGCCGCCTTCGCTGCGAACCCAGATCAGTGGCGGCTGTTGCGCGCAGGAACGGTGCCGATGAAGAGCGCGATCGAAGAGATCCTGCGCTGGGATCCGCCGCTGCAGTTCTTTCAGCGCTGGGTGCTCGACGACGGGTTTGAGGTGCGGGGCGTGCAGATCCCTCGCGGCGCAAAGGTGGGCCTGATGATCGGCTCCTCGAATCGTGACCCCGAGAAGTACGAGAACCCCGACGCCTTCCGCATCGCGCGTGGTGAGACATCACACCTCTCGTTCGGTGGCGGGATTCACTTCTGCATCGGCGCGCCGCTGGCCCGCCTAGAACTCGAACTTCTCTTTGGCGCACTTGCCGAGGCGCTCCCTCAGATCGCGCTCCTTCCTGGGGCAGTGCGCCGCCCCAGCTTCCAGTTCCGCGGCTATGTGAACCTGCCGATCGCCGCCCCCAGCGCCGCACGCTAACCCCGCTATCCTGAGCGCATGACCACCCCACGACGCCACGCCATCACCCTGATCCCTGGCGACGGGGTTGGCCCTGAGGTTGCCCTCGCCACAAAACGCGTCCTTGACGCTGCCGCCGCAACGGCGGGTGTGGCCTTCGACTGGGAGGAGGCTGAGGCTGGTGCTGAAGTCTTTAAGAAGGGCGACACCTCTGGTGTGCCAAAGGAGACCCGCGACAGCATTGAGCGCACACGCGTCGCCCTGAAGGGGCCACTCGAGACGCCGGTCGGCTTCGGCGAAAAGAGTGCCAACGTCACACTGCGCAAACTCTTTGAAACGTACGCCAACGTTCGACCTGCGCGTGAGCTGCCAGGCGTGCCAACGCGCTACAAGGGCGAAGGGATCAACATGGTCATCGTGCGCGAGAACGTTGAAGACCTCTACGCCGGCATCGAGCACCTTCAGACGCACGATGTGGCACAGGCGGTCAAGCTGATCAGCCGAACTGGCTCAGAGAAGATCATTCGCTTCGCCTACGAACTTGCGCTACGCGAAGGTCGACATAAGGTCACCACTGCGAGCAAGGCGAACATTCTGAAGTTCACCGAAGGACTCTTCAAGCAGATCGGCGAAGATCTCAGCAAAGAGTATTCGTCGCTAGAAGCGAATCATCTAATCATTGATAACGTTGCGCACCAGATGGTGAAAGACCCGGCGCAGTTTGATGTGGTGGTTGCCACGAATTTGCACGGCGACATCATTAGCGACCTTGCCTCTGGGCTTGTTGGCGGACTCGGATTTGCGTCGAGCGCCAACTACGGTGACGGCGTGGCGATCTTCGAGGCGGTGCACGGATCTGCGCCGAAGTACGCCGGCAAGAACGTCATCAATCCAACCGCGCTGATTCTGTCATCAACGATGATGCTGCGCCACTTGGGTGAGACTGATCTCGCCGATGTGGTTGAAGACGCGGTCCTTGCAACGCTCGAAGCGGGGAAGGCACTCCCACAGGATGTGGTGCGCCAGCAGGGTGGCGATGTTGAGGCAGCAACGAGCACCAGCGGTTTCGCTGATGCGGTGATCGAGAGCCTCGGCAAGCGTCCAACAACCGTTCCCGCCGCCGCGAGCCGACCACGACCTGTTGATGTGAAGCCGCATGCGCGCTGGACCAGCGGCGAGGCGCGCGAGCGCGAAGTCGGCACAGCGCGCGTTGTTGGCCTCGATCTCTTCTTGCAGTCGCTCATGTCGCCGGCTGAGCTCGGCGCCAAGCTCTCCGCCCTCGCCGGCCAGGAGCTCACCCTTAAGATGATTGAGAGCAAGGGAACGGTGGTGTGGCCAAATGCTGCCCCCGCATTCGACCCAACGGGCCTCTTCCGCGCGCGCTTCTTGGCACGCGCTGATGGTTCCGATCTGCCTGACGAGAAACTCCTCGCGCTTGCCGCTCGTGTGGCAGGCGTTGCACCGTGGGTGCACCTGGAGAAGCTCCGTGTGTGGGGCAGCGAAGAGGGATTCACCCGCGCCCAGGGCGAATAACGAGTGGGCACGCAGCGCGCGAAGCAATCCAATAGAGGGGGACGCATGCAGTTTCTAGCCTTGGCTTTCTTCATCTTTGCCGCCGGTGTCGGCTCCTCGGTGCAATCGATCGTGAACTCCGAACTTGGTCGCCGCACCGACCCGGTGAACGCCGCCGTGGTCTCGTTCATCGGTGGCTTGGCGGTACTGCTCGTTGTGGCGCTCTTGAGCGGCAAGCTGCAGCTCGTTGAGGCAACGAAGGTGCCGCCACTCCTGCTCACCGGCGGCCTCTTTGGCGCGCTGATCGTGACCGGATTTGCCACCACCGTGCCGGTGCTCGGCGTGACCGAAGCGACCCTCATCTACATCCTCGGCTCGCTCGGCGCCGCACTCGCCATTGACGGGTTCGGACTTCTTGGCACATCAGCCATTCCTGTGTCTGCCACGCGCATTATTGGCATCGCGCTGGCGGTCGTCGGATTCCTGCTCGCTCGACGATGAGCAACGAGCGCCAACGCATCGTTCGCCCCGACCAGATTGACGGCGCTGAGGCGCTGCCACACGCACTCCCAGGAGCTGAAGAGGAGGCGCCCGACGCAGGGGAGTTGCTGCGTGGCGTGTTGGTTGACGAGCGCTACGAGCCAGGGATGATCAAGCTCGATCGCCAGCCGGTGCCAATCGCCGACGATGGTCTTCCAGCGTACGTTCCAGAGACAGATCCAACACCACTGCGCGGCGGCTACATCTACCTCAGTGTTGTTGCGTTGATCTGCGGCACGATTGTCATCAGCGCGCTGAACCTTGGCGCGAAGTGGAGCGATGGCATCGTCAAGGTGCCGCTTCTGATTGGTTCCATCCCACTCTTCGTCACCATGGGTGAGGCGGCGCTCCGCATCGCTCGCTCCGTTGGTGCCTGGTGGCCGATCAGCCGCGGGCGCGCACTCTTTCGTGCTGGGTGGGTGCTGATGATTGCAACTTTGGCACTTATTGTGCTCGCTGCAATCTGGGTGGCGCTGAACGCCTAGCGCCGACGCGACGCGCTTAGCTTGCGAGGCCTGCGATTAAGTGATCGATTGAACTGCGCAAGAACTCTTCTACGCGCTGTCCCGCCATCACGGCGAGCATTGGATCAAGCTCCGTTGAGGTTCGCCACGAGGCGTTGCTGCTCGTCGCGCTGGCTTCAGTCAGATCAATGAGGGCAACGACAATCGCATGACCGCCAATGTCGGGACGAACCTTGAGTCGCAGATGCAGTCTGGTCACGCCGCCGCCAAGTACCTCAACAGTGCGACGAACAGAGATAGCGGCCTCAATCGGAATGCCGGCAACCTGTGTCGCGAGGCGACCCTCAATATGCTCTGCATCGATGCGATGCAGAGCATCGCATCCGGGGATCAGTTTCGCGATGAGCTCTGGGCTGTCGCTTGCGGCGACGAGGTGCGCTACCGACTTTTCGAGCAGCGCCTGGCCAACGATCTCACTCATCGGCGGCTCAGTAGAGCGTCACAACGTCAGGTGGAATTTCAAGATCAAAGGCACTGGCAGGAATAGAGGCATCCGCCTCAAACGCGGTGCAGAGCGCACTGCGCACCAGATGCGTACCGCGGAACTCTTCTACACCAAGCAAGAGGCCGGTGAGTCGATCGAAGGTGACGCGGAAGCGGAAGTCGGCGCGATCGCCTTCAAGAGCAACGGCGCGTGGGGCTGCCGCCTCAATGGTGAGTGCGACACGTCCAACGAGGCGTGTCTCGTGCACGGCACCGAGCACCGCACCTGCGAGGACGCTGCTGCAGAACGAACCAGGGCGAACGAAGCTTGTCGCCCAACCTTTGCCGGGGAGCGGACCCATGTTGGTCGGCACGCGCGAGCTTTGCGGTAGGCCACTGTCGTCGAGGCCTGTTGGCGCCGCGCGATGCGGTCGGCGCGTGGTGGTTTTCGTGACTGCGTTGTAGCTGCGCACGTTGGCGCCGTCGGTGACCCACACGTCGTAGCCGCCCTGCGGATGCACCGTGGTGACGCGGGCTAGGGGCCGATCAATGAGGAGTTCAACCGATCCGAGGCTCTCGCCCGCGGCTGTCACCGCGCGCTCCTCAATACGGAGGCGCAGGGTGCTGAAGCGGCGCTCTGCCCCACCGGCGAAGTCGAAGAGCTCGGCCGCCGTGGGGAGCCCAGGGGTGAGGCTGGTCGAGATCGGGGGGAGGGCGGGGGCGATGGGTACGAGGGTCTCGCTCATGGCCCCATCCTAGCCGAGGGGCGGGCGTAGACTGAGCGCATGAGCAGTAGCGCACCACTCTTCCAGAGCAGCACCCCGGGCCGCCCCCTAAAGGAGGCCTGGATCGTTGAGGCGCTGCGCACCCCCTTCGGTCGCTACGGCGGCGCGCTCGCTGGCGTTCGCCCCGACGACCTTGCCGCTACCGTCCTCGAGGCGCTCGTTGCCCGCAGCGGCATCAACGCCGCCGACATCGATGATGTGATCTTGGGCTGCGCCAACCAGGCCGGCGAAGACAATCGTAACGTGGCGCGCATGGCGCTCCTTGTTGCCGGATACCCCGTTGAGGTTCCAGGGCAAACGGTAAATCGACTCTGCGGCTCCGGCTTGCAGGCACTCGCCGCCGCAGCGAACGCCATTGCCGTTGGCGATGCTGAGGTGGTGGTGGCAGGCGGCGTAGAGAGCATGAGCCGTGCGCCACTCGTCACCCTGAAGCCTGAGAGTGGCCTTGAGCGCGGCAATCGTGAGCTCGTCGACACCACCATCGGTTGGCGCTTTGTGAATCCGCGACTCCATGCCAAGTATCCAGCGATCTCACTTGGCGAAACGGCGGAGCGGGTTGCCGCTCAGTGGCACGTTTCGCGCGAGGCGCAAGACGAACTCGCCCTCGCATCACAGCAGCGCGCCGCAGCCGCCGCCGCGAGCGGCATCTTTGCAGAAGAGATCGTGCCCGTCTCCATCCCACAGCGCTCCGGCGCGCCGATCGTTGTTGATCGCGATGAGCATCCGCGACCCGATAGCAGTGCCGCCGCACTCGCAAAGCTGAAGCCCGCCTTCGCCGCCGATGGCACCGTAACCGCAGGGAATGCCTCCGGCATCAATGATGGCGCTGCAGCACTCCTCGTTGTGGAGTCGGAGCGCGCGCGAGCCCTCGGCTTGAAGCCGTACGCGCGCATCGTTGCAACGGCGGTTGCCGGCGTGGATCCGTCGGTGATGGGCGCAGGGCCGATCCCAGCGATCCGCAAGCTGCTCGAGCGCACCGGGCTCACCGTCGCCGACATCGACCGCGTGGAGCTCAATGAGGCGTTCGCCAGCCAGGCGGTCGCCTGTATCACCGAACTCGGGCTCGACCCGGCAAAGACCAATGTGCACGGCGGCGCTATCGCCCTCGGGCACCCCCTCGGCGCCTCTGGGGCCCGAATGGCCACAACCCTGGTCCGCGAGCTGCGCCGCAGCGGTGGTCGCTACGGGATCGCCGCCATGTGCGTGGGGGTGGGTCAGGGGATCGCCATGCTGGTTGAGCGCGTAGAGGCGTAGGCGCGCTAGAATCTGGATCAGAGCAGCGGCAGATGCCGAAGGAGGAGCGATGTTGAACCAGGAGCCACAGGTCGCCAACGAGGCGCCAGCCGGAGCACCCGTTCTCGCCCTCACCGACACCGCCGCCGCCAAGGTTGTTGAGCTCGCTAAGGGCGAGACGAACCCACTAATCGGCCTGCGCGTCTATATCGTTTCGGGCGGCTGCAGCGGCTATCGCTACGGCATGATGCTCGACGATGTCGAGAACCCAGGCGACAGCGTCTTCATGGCGAACGGCGTGCGCGTCTACGTTGACGAGAAGGCCGTGCCGCTAATTCAAGGCTCAACTGTTGACTACGTTGACGCGATGATGGGCGCCGGCTTCGTCGTGGAGAATCCGAACTCTGTTGGCGGCTGCGGCTGCGGCTCCAGCTTCCGCACGGCGGATTCGGCGGGACAGGCCTCGGCCTGCAGCCACTGACCTGGAGCAGAACGGCGACGCGCCGAAACTGATCCCGCTCTTCCCGCTACAACTCGTTCTCTTCCCTGGCGTTGCCCTACCGCTGCATATCTTTGAACCGCGCTATCGCCTGATGGTGAAGCGCTGCCTTGAACTCAACCAGCCATTCGGGGTGATTCGCTCCGGAAACGACGGCCTCTCTGAGATCGGCACCCTCGCCGAGATTCGCGAGGCGACGCGCTACATCGATGGGCGCTGGGACATCGTGGGGCTCGGCACGCAGCGCTTCCGCGTTACGAACTTTGATCGCAGTGCCCCATATCTACAGGCCGAGATCGAGCTCCTCGACGAGGCGGTGGGCGAATCGGCTGAGCGCGTGCGCGCCACGGCGGAGCGCGTCTCTGATTTGTTCATTGACTATCTTGAGCTGCTGCGCGGCGTCGATGAGGGGGAGCACGATCACGACCATGACGACGACGATCAAGAGGAGGAGGGCGAATTCATCGAGGACGATGAGGTAACCCCCGAAGCGATTACCGAGGCGCTCGAAGAGGAGCAGGGTGCGGCACTCAGCCAAGAGGTGGTCTCTGAGATCGAGCGTCTCCTTGTGGCGTCAAACACTGCAGTTGGGCCGACCAAGATCACCGAATACAACACTGGCGATGACGAGTCTCCCGACGACGAGGGTGACCCTGATGGCGAACTACTTGCTACGGCCATCGATCGACTCTCAGGGAGCGACGATCCGGTCGGCCTCTCGCACGTGGTTGGCGGTGTTGTGCAGCTGAGCCTTGAGCAGCGCCAAGCGCTCCTCGAAGCCCCTGATGCGCTGGCACGCCTCACCCTGCTCGCCGCACATCTCGATCGCGAGAATCTGCTCCTCGCCGAGGGGATTCGACCGTGGCAGGCCGACCCCGCCGCGCTTTCAGAACGCCGCAACTAATCCGTTCGAGCAGCAGATACGATGCGCGCATGAGCCCAACCCGCCGCATGTGGATCGATACCGATACTGCCTCAGATGACGTCGTGGCGATCGTCATGGCACTAAAGCATCCGAACACCGAAGTCGTTGGCATGTCGGTTGTGATCGGCAATGTTCCGGTGGAGCTCGGCGTGCAAAACGCCCTCTACACCGTTGAACTGTGCGGCAAGAGCATTCCCTTACATGCCGGTGCTGAGATGCCGCTCGTGCGGGCGTTTGCCACTGCGCAGCATGTGCACGGCGCCGACGGCATGGGTGACATCGGACTACCGCTGAAGGGCCGCAAAGCAACAAGTAACGACGCGGTACACGCCATGATCGACGCATTCCGCAAAGAGCCAGGCGAGCTAGAACTCGTCGCGCTCGGCCCGCTCACCAACCTTGCCATCGCCATTCGCATTGAACCAAAGTTCGCTAGCTGGGTGAAGCGCTGCGTGATCATGGGCGGCACGGGCGTGCTCCCTGGCAACATCACGCCGCTCGCCGAATTCAACTGGTGGGTCGACCCAGAGGCGGTGCACATCGTCTTAGAGTCCGGCATGAAGGTGGAGATGGTCGGCTGGGATGTCTCTGTGGCCGACGCGGTCATTGAGGATGATCTTGCTGCAGAGCTGCGCGCGCTCGGGCCGCTCGGCCAGTACAGCATCGACATTCAGCGCGCCTTGCGAAAGTTCTGCGAAGAGTCATCAAAGCTGAAGGGCTTTGACTGGCCAGATCCAATCGCCATGGCGGTGGCGCTTGAGCCCGACATCGCGACCAGCGAAGCGCACCTTCGTGTTGAGGTGTCGCTCGGCCTTGGACATGAGCGCGGACAAACCATCGTTGATCACCTGGGCAACACGAAGCGCGAGCCGAACTGCCGGGTGGTCTATCGCGTTGATCGCGAGCGATTCATTGAGATGACCCGAAAGGCGTTCCGCGCCTAGATTCGCTCTCTATGACGCGTCGGTTGCGAGGAGTCCCATCTGAATTTCGTCCCAGCGCCGTCCATCGCGCGTGATCGCATCGCGCATGCGCCCCTCTTCGGTGAAGCCCGCCTTGGTGTAGCAGCGCAGCGCCGCCTCGTTGAAGGCGAAGAGGGTGAGGCTGATGCGATGAAGACCAAGGGCCTCAAAGGCGAACTTGGTAACGAGTCGCGTCGCCTCGCTGCCAAGACCGCGTCCGCGGGCGGCAGGCTCGCCGATCATCAAGTGGAAGCTTGCAGCCCCGTTCTCAATATCGAGATTCGCCAGTGTGCAGCTGCCAATTAACTGCTCGGTAGCGCCGACACGTTCATAGAGGGCGAAGGCGAGCATCTGGGCGGTACTGAAGCGGTCGCGGACCATGCGCTCCACCTCATCTCCGGTGAGTGGCTCGTTGCGGTGACGGGCGAGGCGCACTAGCTCTGGATCGGCGTACCAACGCTTGAGCGCTGGGAGGGTATCGGCGGTGTGTGGGCGCAGCGCCACGTGCTCGCCCACGAGGATTGCCTCATGTCCGCCGATTGATCTGTAGGGCTGCGATCCGATCACGCGGTCACGGTATACGATCGCCTCGATGCTTAGTTGGATGCAGTTGGCACGCAAGATCGAGGGCGCCTCGCGCACCTCGGAGAAGGCACGCCTCTTTGCGGAGGCGCTCCGTGTCGCCGATGAGGTTGACCTTGAGGTGATCTGCCGACTCCTTGGGAGCCGGGGCACCGCGCAAGCGGGCGCCGTCTCATGGTCGGCACTCGCCAAGGCGGTCGAGGAGGTCGTGGTCGCACCGGCCGGTTCGCTCGCCAAGATCCTCGACGAGACCGGTGATATTGGCCTTGCCGTTGAGGAGCTCCTCGAGAGCGAGCGTCCCATTGCCGGTGAGGCTGCCGCCAGCGAGGAGCGCCACGCGCAGGTGCGCAGCAGCGCCATTGCCAGCGCCACAGGGATCTTGCCCGTGGCAGGAGCCAGCTCAGCACCGACCCTCCGCTCGCTCCCCGCTGCCTTCGCCGCAATTCGTGGCGCCAGTGGCCAGCGCCGTCACGATCTGCTGATGCAGCTCTTCTACGGCACCTCACCAATCGCAGGGAAGTACATCGTGCGCATGCTCTCTGGTGACGTGCAGATTGGCCTGCGCGACGGCCTCCTCGAAGGCGCGATCGCCGCAGCCTTCGGTGCGGATGTAAGCGCTGTGCGTTGGGCGATGACCCTTGAGGGGGACGCCGGCCGCGTGGCGCTTCTGGCGAAGCGCGGCGCCCTCGCCGAGGCGAAGCTCCGCTACTTTCATCCAATCCCAGCCATGCTCGCCGCTCCCGCCGCCAGTGCCGCCGATGCGGTGGAGCGACTGAGCGAGATCGCGGCTGGCGCTATTGCCGTGGAAGACAAGTACGACGGCATTCGCGCGCAACTGCATATCGCCGATGGACAGGTCGCACTCTACGGGCGAGACGCCAACGAGATCACAGTGGCGCTCCCCGAGATCGCCGCCGCAGCCGCGCAACTATCGGGGTCGCTGGTACTCGATGGCGAGATCATCGCCTTTGAAGGGGGACACCCTCTTCCAGTGAGTGCGGTGCAATCACGGCTGAGCGGTGCAGAGACCACGCTGCACGAGCGTGAGCGCACCGCCGTGCAATTCATTGCCTTCGACCTCATCGCCCAGAACGATCAACTCCTGATCGGCACGCCACTCCACGAGCGATATGCCGCCCTCTCTAGGATTGGCGTCACGGAGCAATGTGGCGGTGTGATTCATGTTGCACCACAGCGAATGGTTAGCGGTATTGAAGAGATTGAGGCGGAGTTCATTGCCGCGCGCATGCGTGGCTCTGAAGGGGTCGTACTGAAGTCCACCACCGCCGCATACGCCCCAGGTCGGCGCGGCTCAGCATGGCTCAAGTTGACGAATCCGATTGATAGCGTTGATTGCGTGGTGGTTGGCGTGGAGTACGGCGTGGGTCGTCGCCGAACGCTCTTGTCGGAGTTGACCTTCGCCGTGCGCGACGATCTCTCGGGGCGGCTCACAACCCTTGGGCGCGCCTCGGCACAGTTCGGCGAACACGAGATGAGCGAGATGGGGCGCTGGTTTGAAGAGCACACCGTTGCGCAGCTCGGCAACTATCGCAGCGTTGAGCCGCGCACCGTTGTAGAGGTTTCATTCGATGAGCTGCGCCGCAGTCATCGCAGCGGTTCGGGCTACACCCTCCGCGGCCCACGCATCGTGCGCTTCCGCACCGACCTCGGTCCCGATCAGATCGCCTCGCTCTCGGCGATCGAAGCGCGCTGCCGCGCCTCTAATGGATCGGCAGGGGAGACGGAATGAGCGAGCACGAGAAGGTCGCCGAGCTGCGCAAGATGATGCCCTCGACAGAGGCGAGCATCTACCTCAACGCTGGCAGCAACGGACCGGTGCCCGCGGAGGTCGACGCGGCGATGCGCGCAGTGCACGACCAAGAGCTACAGACCGGGCGCGCCACCGAACACGCCATGGATGACGTTGAGGAGCGCGCCAACGAGTTGCGCGGCGTCTTCGCCGGCGTGCTCGCCACTGATCTGGAACTTGTCGCCATTGGTCACAGCACCACCGAGTCGGTACTTCGACCGATCCTCGGCATGGAGTGGCGCGCCGGCGACCGCATCATTACGTTCGACGAAGAGTACCCGGCAATTCGCGGCAGCATCGCCGCACTTGCATCGCGCACCGGCGTTCTGATTCAGACGCTCTCACTCTGCAACGCCGACAGCCAACCGCTCAGTGACGATGAGATCGTGGCGAGCGTCCTTCCACTACTAAACGCGCCGACGAAGCTGCTCTTGCTCTCGCGCGTCTCATGGATCAGCGGCCGAGTGCTGCCAGTGGCGCCACTGCTCGCAGCAGCACGTGCCGCGGGCATCACCACCGTGCTCGACAGTGCTCAAGGGGTTGGCGCCCTGCGTGATGATGTCGACGCGCTGAACCCCGACCTGCTCGCCTTCCCCTCGCAGAAGTGGCTCCTCGGCGTCGAGGGGCTCGCTGGGGTTCGCCTCTCACCTCAGGCACTTGCCGCTGAAACCTTCCGACCTGTCATCGGGGGCTATATGGCGTTTGACGGGCAGCCACTGAATGGGGTGGGGACCCTCCGCTCCGATGCGCGCCGCTACCAGGTCTCAGGGTTCAGCCGTCCATCACTAGCGGGGGCTGCCCGAGCGGCGGGCTGGCTCTCAATGCAGGTTGGCCTGCCGTGGGCCACCGATCGTGCCCAGCGCCTCGCCGCCGAGTTCCATGCCGCCGTGCGCGACCTGCCAGGGGTACAGATGCTCGCCCCGGCTGGCGGGCACGCCACGATCGTCTCCCTCCGCGTGGCTGGCTGGAAGCCCGAACAGCTCGTGGAGGAGCTCACCCGACGCGCCTTCGCTATCACGCGCCGCGTGCCGAGCCTCCCAGCCATCGACGGCCGCCCAGGCTCTGCCGCCGCACTTCGCACCTCGTGGGGCTTCTGGAACACCGAGGCCGAGGTGGCGCGCATCGCCGAGCTGATCGCCCTCTTCGCCGCCCACACCCCGGAGACGTTGCCGAAGCGGCCAACCATAGAAATCTTGCATGGCTAAGGCACGCCAACCACGCGGCTTCATTGGCCGTCGCATCTACCAGCTGCTCCATGCGCCGAAGCCAGTCTTTCGCGCCGTCTTCTCGAACGTCTCTATCGCTGCAGTCCTGACGCTCGCGTACCTCCTCTACGACCTACAGGTGGAGCGCGCGCTGCGCAGCAGCGCTGACTTGAGCGGCGTCATCGGCGGACGAGACCTGCGCACCGAAGCGGCGGCACTCTTGGTGCTTGGCACGGTGATTCTTGGCAGCCTCATCACCTACCTGATCGTTCCACAACCGCGCGCAGACGGCAACGGTACTGAGCGGTCTGGGTGGTCAGCAGTGCTCGGTCTCTTCGCGAGTTTTCCCGTGGCATACATCGCTCTCGTCATCGAGAGCCAGTTCCTGAAACCGCTCTTCGCGTAGCGGTAGCGGAGCGTTACGCCTGGCGCGTGCCAATCAGGCGGTAGCCGATGCCGCGAACGCTCACCAAGATCTGTGGGCGACGTTGGTTTTCTTCAAACTTCTTGCGGATGCGATTCACGGCAACGCGGAGTGCCTCATCGCCACCGGCCCAGTTCTCGCCCCACACGTAATCTCGAATCTCTTGATGTGAGACCGCATCGCCGAGTCGCTCAATCAAGAGCGAGAGGAGTCGTAGCTCGGTGCCAGTGAGGGTGATGGTTCGCTCAGCAAGTCGCAACGCGCCACTGGCGCGATCGATCGCGATGGGCGTCGGCTCTACAAGTGGTACATCAGTCATGGGAGAGCGATAGTAGCGGGTCTGTAACAGTTCGTCTACGACACTCTGCCCAGGGCGATCGCAGCGGTTGCGATGCCCGCCAATCCAATTCCTAATCCTTGGCGAGCGGTCACCCGTTCGCCCAGTAGTAGGGCGGCAAAGATCACGGTGGTGATCGGCGCAATCGATGTGAAGACCGCCGCTACGGCCACGCCGCTCTCCTCTTTCGAGAGGAAGAAGAAGAGGTTCCCCGCGGTTTCGCATGTGCCTGCCACGGTAAGGAGCAGCAGCAGGCGCAGTCGTGGCAGTAGCCCTACAGGAACCGCGCCATCGCGAATCGGCTCATCGCCAGGTGGCCGACGGCCAACCAGGCGAGCCACAACGAAGACCAGTGCCAACGCGGAGACACTGGCAATTCGAAGGATGGTGATGAGCCACACGGTTGCGTCGGATTCAACACCGGCGAAGATCAGGCTGAATCCTGCAAAGCAGATACCGGCGGTGATGCCGTAGATCGCACCACCGCGAGCCGCCGCGCCACTCGATGCATCGGCGTGTGCCCCCGCCTCGCCAGCAACCGCATGCTCAACAGAGCTCGTCGAGACGATGATGATCGCAACAATGGCCGCCAAGAATCCAAAGAGTCGAAGCAGTGATGGAATCTCACCCTGCAGGATGCTGACCCCAACGGGAATCAGTGCAGAGAGTGTGCCGGCGATGCTGGCAACAATGGAGATACGCCCGTGTGCAAACCCGTGATAGAGCAAGAGCACACCAGTGCCACCAACGATGCCGGCGATCGCCGTGGTGAGCAGAGCAGAGCCAGTCGGCGGAACGCCCCCTGTGATGAGTGCCGCGGGGATAAGGAGCGCAAGCGTCGCCGTCTGACTTGCGGCGACAACGAGGAATGTTGGAAGACGACGGCTAGCGAGCCCGCCCAGGAAGTCGCCACCACCCCAGGAGAAGGCGGCGATCACGCCGAAGAGTGCGCCGATCATCGGGCAACCCAGCGCATGCGCTGGTGTGGGCCGACCTCGGGAAACTCAAAGCGTTCCCCCTCGGCGACAAAGCCGAGGCGCTGATAGAGGGTGATAGCGGCCACCCGTGCGTTGCACCAGAGGTCGCGCGGGGCGCTCTCGTCGGCCCACCAGGCGGCGATGGCGGCGCGCATCAGCGCCTCGCCAATCCCTTGGCTGCGCCAGTGGGGGGCGGTCGCCGCCCCTCGCAGCTGAGTGCTTGGCCCCTCTACGGCATAGAGCGAGACGCAGGAGGCGAGTTCGCCGCCGCTCCAGGCGCCCCAGTGCGCGCCAGCGCCAGCCTCATCACCCGGGTAGTGGGCACTCTCCAGCGGCCTCCCCGCGCGCAGCACTTCGTGGCGCAGGTTCAGGATCTCCTCGAAGGTCGCAGGTCGAATTTCCAGCATGCGCACAGGCTACCTGCTCCCCCCGCGCATGTATTACCGTTCTCACATGCCCGACCTATCCGCTCGCGAACAGCGCCCCGCCTATCCGCCGCTGCCGACCACCGACCCCCTGACGGGCGAGCCGTTCAGCATGGATCTGAAGGCGGTGAAAGATGCGGTCCAGCGCACCGCGGGGAAACTGCACATCACGCCAATCCTCTCCTCGGTCGGTGCCGCTGACGCAATTCGCCGCAGTGGGGGTCCGCTCCTTGGCGACGGACGCGTGCGATTTAAGTCCGAGCATCTGCAGCGCAGCGGCTCGTACAAGGTTCGCGGCATGTTGAATCGCGTCGCACGACTTGTTGAGTTCTTCGGCATCGACGAGGTGAAGCGCCGCGGGATCATCACATTTAGTGCGGGCAACGCCGCCGCCGCATATGCCTGGGCGGGCCGCGCCTACGGCATCCCTGTCGAGGTGGTCATGCCGGCGAAGGCTGTGCCCGCAAAGATTGCCGCCTGCAAAGCGTACGGTGCAACGGTGCACCTTGTTGAGGGCAACATGGGCACCGCTGGCGAGCTCAAGAGCAAGCTTGTCGCAGAGCGCGGTCTCATCGATGCTCACCCGTTTGATGATCCGTTTGTGATTGCCGGCCACGGCAGCATGGGCATTGAGATCCTTGAGCAGATTCCCGAAGTTGATGTGGTCATTGGCGGACTTGGTGGCGGCGGCATGCTCTGCGGCGCATCCGTTGCGCTTCGCGCACTCAAGCCCGAGATTCGCCTCTACGGCGTTGAGCCCGACGGCTCGTCTGCGGTGAAGCAAGCCGTGGATTCAGGCGGAATAGTTCCAGTAACCCCCGACACCATCGCTGACGGACTCGGCGCACCTTATGCGGGATCCTGGACCCTTCCAATCGCGTCGTCACATCTCGACGCTCTGATTACCCTCCCCGACGAAGAGATTCTCGGCGGCCTTAAATTCGCCATGGAGCGGCTCAAGCAGGTCATTGAGCCTGCCGGCGCCGCCGCACTTGCCGCACTCCTCTTTGGCCGCATCCCCGTGATCCCTGGCGACCGGGTTGTTGTGATTCTGAGTGGCGGAAACGTTGATCTCACACGCATCCCCGAGTTCCTCGAACGTGCAGCTCCCGTTCCGGGCGCGTAATTCACCACATCGGCTTCCCCGCTGTGCCAAACAGTCGGCACACTGATCAGGCAAGATGGCGGGCATGAACGATCTACTCGTCCCAATCGCCGCACTCTTCACCGGAGTTGCCGCCGTCGCATCGATCTATGCAGCGCTCCGCGCTGGGCGCCCAACTCCGCCCGACCAGAGTGCCGCCATTCAGGCCGCACAGCTCGCCGCCATGGTGCAGGGACTCGTCACGCAGTCCAATCGCGATCGAGAGAGCGTGCAGCAGGCGCTAGCGGCTGGCGCAAAGGGCACCACAGAGCAGCTTCAGCAGGTTGGCGAACGCCTCGGCATCATTGATCGGGCCCAGCAGCAGATCGAAGAGTTGAAGGGCCAGGTTGTCGACCTGGTCGGCATCCTCGGCAGCAACCAGGCGCGCGGCGCGTTTGGCGAGGTCCGCCTGGAGCAGATCGTTGAAGATGTGCTCCCCGCCGAGCTCTACGAATTCCAGGCAACCCTCTCAAATCGTGCCCGCGTTGACTGCCTCATCCGCTTCGGTGAGCGTGGCGGTGACCTCGCTGTTGATTCAAAGTTTCCACTTGACTCGTATCGCAGCATGCTCGCCGCTAGTGACGACGCCACGCGGATCGTTGCTGAGCGCCAGTTCAAGGTCGACGTAAAGAAGCATATTGACGACATCTCGTCGAAATACCTCATCAAGGGCGAAACGCGCGACCTCGCCCTGATGTTCATCCCGGCGGAGTCCATCTACGGCGAGCTGCTGCAGCACTTTGCCGATCTGGTGGAGTACGCGAGCAAGAAGCGCGTCTACCTCGCCAGCCCGAATACGATTCATGGTTGGCTGACCAATCTCCGCTCGGTCTACATCGACACCAAGATCGCCGCGCAGGCCTCCCTCATTCAGCGTGAGGTGCGCCTCATCCTCGACGACGTGGGCAGGCTCGGCGAGCGCGTAGAGAGCCTTGAAACGCACTTCGGGCAGGCGAGCAAGGACATCGAGCAGATCAAGATCTCCTCAAAGAAGGTGCTTGACCGAGGCGAGAGGATTGAGCGGGTAGAACTCAGCGCTGGCGACGATCCGGCAGCCCCAGCCCTTAACGATTGAGTTATATCGGTGAATCGGCTACCGTTTTCAGCAGGGCTGAAGTTCAGCTCAGACGTTAGGGAGGAAACATGGATTCGAAGAACCTGTACATCTTGGCTGCAGTAGCCAGCCTCGCACTTTCACTCGCGCACTATTTTGGTGTCGGCTTTGTCCAGAACACCCAGACCTCAATCTACATCGGCCTGTGGGTTCCAGCGATCCTTTCGCTCGGCACCCTGCTCGCCAAGAAGAGCAAGTGAACGACCCGATCGTCTTCGTGCTTGGTTTCTTGGTAAGTCTTCCAGTTCTCTGGGCGGCGTATAAGGATCTTCGCAGCTAACGCTGACGATCAGATAAGGGCGCCTCGTTGTGGCTTATGCCGCGGCGGGGCGTTTTTATTTGCCAATGTTCTCCGGGCCGAAGGAGTTAGGCAGGAGCAGATCGAACGGGTAGCGATTGATTCGCAGGATCCCGAGCCGCTCGTCAAGGTTGACGGCAACGATCGGAATTGAAAGCGACGCCGCGAACTCGCGAATTCTCTGGCGGCAGATGCCGCACGGCGCCGGCGCCTCCGCTGGTGATTGCACCGCAAACGCGAGAGCGACGGCACGTGCATCGGTGGCTAGGCGCATTGCATTCATCGTGTGCTGTTCAGCGTGCACCGTAAGGGTGTAGTCGACACCCTCCATGTTTGCACCAACGTGAATGCCGCCGTTCTCGTCGGCTGCGGCAGCGCCAACCGTGTAACCGGAGTACGGCGCGTATGCGCGCGGACGAATGGCACGCGCCGCGGCAACGAGCTTCACTTCAATCGGCGTGAGATCTGCTTCGGTGATTAACATCAGTTGCGAATCGTAGCGCGCAGCGCGAGAACGGTAATGACAGACACCAACATGCCGATGAGGAGGCTGCCTCGCCAGCGGCCCGCAGCACCGCCAGCGAACACGGCGACCGCTTCCGGACCGACGGCGAACGTACCGCCCTGCACAAACACTGATGCCGCAGCGATTGCGCCCAGCACCGCTGGGCCGATCAGCCGCAGGTACTCGAGAACGACGGGCGGCAGGCGATCAATGCCAGGGACCAGCATCGGCAGTGCGCGCGCGACATACGTGCCGAGCCCACCAAGGATCGCGAGTGGAACCAGGTCAGTGCTCAAGAGGTCGTTGTTCACGCGTGCCTCCGAAAGAGTGCGAGCCCTGCGAGTGGCCCAACCAGGCCACCGATCATGATTGCTGCACTCGGATCAATCACGAGCGCCGCAGCGACTGCGCTGACACAACCAACGAGCAGTGCAACAAGCGCAGCACGATCCTTCACAAGGCCGATGGCGAGCCCAGCCATCGCCGCGGGGAAGACCACATCGAGACCGATGGTGGCGGGATCAGGCAGTGCTGCACCGGCAAGCCATCCGGCGATTGTCGCGAGGTTCCAAGGGATGAAGATCGTGAACCCTGCATACCAGGCGCCTCTCACGTCAATACGCCCAAGGCGCGCAATGTGTGCCGTCGTGAGGGCGAACGCTTCGTCGGTGAGCAGATAGGCGAGCCCCGCCCGAAGCTTCAGCGAGAGCTTCGTGGTGTACGGAGCGACAGAGGCGGAGTAGAGGAGGTGCCGTGCATTGAGTAGCCACACCAGCAGCACGATCGATGGCCACGGCGTGTTGACGACCAGGAGCCCAACGGCGGCAAATTGCGACGCGCCAGCAAAGAGGATCGAACTAAAGGCGATTGCCTCAACGAGAGAGAGCCCACCCTGGCGCGCGGTAAAGCCGAAGATGCCGCCAACGATGATGGCGATGGCCCAGATGCCAAGCGAGTCAACTACGAGGCGCGTGCGCGCCGTGCTCAGTGCGGCAGCAGCCCCGCTCATTTAGGCGTTGGCTCAAGAATGACAACCGGAATCTCACGCGACGTCTTCCGCGCATACGCTGCATAAACGCCGTACGTCGCATCGTCCGTTGCGCGCAGGTAGCTCAGGCGTTCCTCGCCAACGGCAATGCGCGCGCGATACGGGCGTCGGAAGCGCTTGTAGATGATCGTCACGGTCGCCTCGGCCTCAATGTTGCGATACCAGGCGGGATGCCCTTTGCGACCGTAGTTGCTCGCGATCACCACAATGCGCTCACCGTCAGGGAGATAGGTCAGTACTACGCGACGTGGCGTACCGCTCCGTCGCCCGATCGTCTCCAAGATGATTCCCGGCCGTCCACCAAGGTTGGGTGACACCCAACCGTTGGTAGCAAGCGCCAGGCGTGCGTGGAACGGCGCAACGAGTCCAATCAGTCGACCGAGCCAGCGCTGTGCCCCCTTCAGCCACGAAGGGCGCCGTGCCGCCCAATCGTCGCCTGGCATTTAGCGCTCGGCGAAGAGGTAGCGAACGGAGAGCGCGGCGACGACCGCGCCGATGAGCGGCCCCACGATGTAGACGACGGCGGCCGATAGGTCGCCAAGCGCCAACGCAGGGCCGAACCAGCGCGCCGGGTTCATTGCCGCGCCGGTGAGCGGTCCGCCCACCATGATTTCGGCGATAATCACGCCGCCAATGAGGAGTGCACCGAGCTGTGGGGCGCGCTTATCAACGGCGGTTAGCAGTACGGCGTAGACCAACACGGCAGTGAGGACCGCCTCGATGGCGATCGCCGTGGCCTGGGTCAGGCCAGCAGCAACAGCGGGTGATCCGCCACCTGCAATCGACCAGGCGGTGTCACCCGACTCGAAGCCGCCAAAGGCGAGCTTGAGGGCGAACCCAGCGGCGACGGCGCCGACCAGTTGGGCCACGATGTAGCGAATCCCCTCAATGGTTCGGACCTTGCCAACCAGCCAGAGGGCCACGGTTACCACCGGGTTGAACTGCCCGCCACTGATGGGGGCGAAGGCGGTGCCAAGGGCGGCGAGGGCGAGGCCGTGGGCGAGGGCGATGCCGATCAGGCCGACCTCCCCGCCGGTCTGGGCATTCATGATCACCGCGCCCGCTCCGAGCACGAAGAAGAGGAAGGTGCCGATCGCCTCAGCGGCGAGTGCGGCGACGAGGGTTCGACTGGGCATTCGTAGGGACCTCCACGAGTCTTCGGGGGGCCAGCGGCACCCCGTTGGGCCTGATCATAGGGCAGCCCCTATGAGAGATGAGCGGGATGCCGTATGCTACGGAGGTTCCCCGGGCTTCGGTGGACATAAGCACGCACGCACGCGACCGAGATCAGTCAACCGTTCCCATCCAGGGCTCGCGAGACCAGCATCGGACCACGAGGCGAGCCAGCACTAGGAGTGAACGGAATGTACACAGACAAGAACTTGGTCTGCATGGATTGCAGCCAGGAATTCGTATTCACAGCGCGGGACCAGGAGTTCTACGCTGAGCGCGGCTTCACGGAGCCAAAGCGCTGCACACCATGCCGCAATGCCCGTAAGGCGCAGCGCGAGGGTGGTTCAGCGGGTGGCGGCTTCGGCGGCTACACCGGTGGCAGCTCTTACAGCGCCGGCGGCTACGGCGCCCCACGCGCACCTCGCGGACCACGCGAGTTGCACCCAGCAACCTGCTCGGATTGCGGCAAGGAGACCATGGTCCCCTTCCTGCCAACCAGCGGCAAGCCGGTTTACTGCGACAACTGCTTCTCGACCCGACGCCCAGCGCGCTGAGTCCAGTAGCTCTTTGAGCAACCCGGACGGCCGGGACCCTTCGGGGTCTCGGCCGTTCGATTTATCCCCGAGTTTCTAATTGAGCGAGTCGGTCAACGAGTAGTGCTGCATGCACCGTTGCGGCGCCGTAGTCAAAGAGCTTGAGCAGCGCGCCGCTGCTGAGTGCAGCGGCAATGCTGGCATCTGCCAGACACACTTCATGTAGCTGTCGGTTGCCATCGCGCGCGCTCGTCGCCGCAGCTTGCACAATTGAATAGGCGGCATCGCGCTGCATCCCCGCATCAACGAGTGCCGTGAGTAGCCGCGATGCGGCGTGCAGCCCGAGCCCAGCCGTAAGGTTCTCCTTCATCCGCTCGCGGCGAATCTCTGCGCCATCGATTACACCGTTGAGCGAATCCGCCATGAAGGCGAGGAGCGAGGTTGCATCGGGCAGAAGGATTCGCTCGGCGGAGCTGTGGCTGATGTCGCGCTCGTGCCAGAGTGGCTGGTTCTCCATTGCCGCTGCGGCGTAGCCACGCAGGAGGCGAGCGAGACCGGCTATCCGTTCGCTCTTGATCGGATTGCGCTTCTGCGGCATTGCTGAGCTACCAGCCTGACCAGTGCGGAACGGCTCGCGCATCTCATCCACCTCGGAACGCTGCAGATGGCGGATCTCGGTAGCGATTCGCTCAAGCGTGCCACCGGCGATGGCAATCGCACTCACGAAGGCGGCGTGTCGGTCGCGCTGCACAATCTGGGTGCTGGCCTGATCGGCGCGTAGGCCGAGCGTCGCCAATGCGATCTGCTCAATCTCAGGGTTGATCTGGCTGTAGGTGCCGACAGGCCCGGAGATCTTTCCCGTCGCCGCTTCGGCGGTCGCAAGCGTGATGCGCTCACGTGCCCGTGCAACTTCAAAGGCCCAGTTCGCCATCTTGGCGCCCATGGTGGTTGGCTCTGCGTGCATGCCGTGCGTGCGCCCAATGATGATCGTGTCGCTCTCCTCACGCGCACGGCGAATGATCGTTGCGAGTAGAGTTGCGAGACCTGCATCAATGAGCGCAGCGGCCTCACGCATCTGCAGTGCGAGCGCGGTGTCCACAACGTCGCTGCTGGTGAGGCCGTGGTGAATCCACCGCCCCTCTGGGCCAACGCTCTCCGCCAGCTGGTTCACGAAGGCGACGACGTCATGATCAGTAGTTCGCTCCAACTCGTTGATGCGTGCGACGTTAACCTTCGCCTTGGCACGAATCACTGCGACGGCTTCGGCTGGGACTTCACCCGATGCAGCCTGCGCGTCAAGCACCGCAAGTTCAACCTGTAGTGCTGCACTCCAGCGAGCCTCATCGCTCCAGACCGCCGTCATTGACGGCGTGGCGTAGCGGGGGATCATCGCTTGGCGTGGCGTAACGGGCGCCAGGCGCGCTCAATGGTTTGCGTGCGCTCGGGGCCAACAGAGAGGAGCACGATCGGCGCACTGGCAATCTCTTCAAGTGCCGTGACATAGCGACGGGCGGTCTCAGGGAGGTCGGCCATCGCGCGAACGCTGGTGATCTCCTGTTCCCAGCCAGGGAACGTTTCGTAGATTGGCTTCGCGCGTGCAAGCTCAGCACTCGACGTTGGCCAGCGCTCAACGCGCTTGCCGTCGATCTCATACGCAACGCAGAGCAGAATTTCAGGAATGCCCGAGAGCACGTCAAGCTTGTTCAACATGATGCTCGAGACGCCATTCAACTCAAAGGCGTAGCGGAGTGGAACGGCATCGTTCCAACCGACACGGCGACGGCGACCAGTGGTCGTGCCAACCTCATGACCAGTGACGGCGATGCGCTCGCCGATTGCGTCGGTGAGTTCGGTGACGAATGGGCCAGATCCGACACGTGTGGCGTATGCCTTCATGACGCCCATCACCTCATCAATCTGGAGTGGAGCGATGCCGCCTCCAGTGGTGGCGCCTCCCGCAATTGGATGCGACGAGGTGACGAATGGGTAGGAGCCGTGATCGAGGTCGAGCATCGCCCCCTGAGCGCCTTCAAAGAGGAGGTGCTCCTTACGGGCGTAGGCACGCTGCACCAGGTCGTTCGTGTCGGCGATGTGTGGACGGAGTCGCTCGCCCCAGGTGGTAATGAGCGCAGCAATCGCGTCGGCGTCAACCGCGTCGGCGTAGTCGACGACGCCGAGCGCGGCGAGGAGTGCGCGCTTCTCAGGGAGCACGCGTGAGAGGCGCGTCGCGGCTGAGGCTGGATCCAAGAGATCCTCAACGCGAAGGCCGAGTCGAGCGGCGCGATCCTCATAGGCAGGTCCGATGCCACGCTGGGTGGTGCCCACCTTGTCTCCAGCGAGCGCGCTCTCACGGGCTTTGTCGAGCGCCACGTGATACGGCAGGATCAGGTGTGCTGCGTGGCTGACGCGCACCTTCGAGATATCGATGCCACGACTGATCAGCCCATCAAACTCCCGAATTAGCGTGGCGGGGTTGACGACCACCCCTGGCCCGATGATCGGGGTGATGTGCCCATAGAGGACGCCCGAGGGGACCAGGTGCAGCCTGAAGGTGTCGCCGCCGATGACGATCGTGTGGCCAGCGTTATCGCCACCCTGATAGCGAACGACCGTCGAAACCTGCTCGGCGAGGAAGTCTGTGGTCTTCCCCTTCCCCTCGTCGCCCCACTGGAGTCCGACGATCACGCTCGCAGGCATAGCCCCCCGCTCTCGGTTGCTTGGATGCTGCCGGGCAACGCACGGCGGGGGGATCGTACCCCGTCACCGCCCCGAGAGGGAGCCCCGCGGCGCGGGTAAGGTGCGATGATCTACCGACGATGCCACACCCCCCAGTGATCCTTTGGTTCCGCCGAGACCTTCGCCTTGCCGATCACCCCGCACTGGTGGCGGCGGTGGCAGCAGCCAAGGAGCGGGGCGCACCCCTCTTGCCGATCTTCATCTGGGAACCCGGCCTCATTACTGGCAAGCTGTCGAGCGCCAACCGCACCTGGTTCCTGCGCGAGAGCGTCACAGAACTCGCCGCCAGCCTGCGCGCCATCGGCTCGGACCTCATTGAACTGCAGGGGCCAGCCACTACCGCACTCCCACTGTTGGTTAGCGAGTTGCGTGCCGCAGGCGGCACTGGAGAAATTGACCTCTTCATGACGCGCGACCACACTCCGTTCGCGCGAGAGCGCGATCACGCCGTTGCGGATCTGCTCACACCACTCGGCGTGAAACTGCATGCGAAGCGTGGCCTCGTTGTGGTGGAGCCAGAGGAGTTGCTGACCGGTGGCGGCACACCATACGGCGTCTACACGCCGTATTTCCGCCGATGGCTCGAGCAGGTTGACGCGAGCGCGCCACTCCCAGCGCCGAAGAAGCTTCCACCACTACCAACACCAACTCCAACTTCCACCGTTGATCGGACGCTCCTTGATGCGCATGCGGTGCCAACCGCGCAGATTGATCAACTCCCTGTGCCAGGTGAACGCGCTGCGCGCAAATACGCCGATGCGTGGCGCAAATCAATTGACAAGTATGCAGACCGGCGCAACACGTTGGCCGACAACTCTGGAACTAGCCGCCTCTCGGCGGCGCTGCATATTGGGCTCCTCTCCGCGCGTGAACTTGTTGTGCGACAACTTCCACTACCGCCAGTGCAAGAGGGTGAACGATCTGGTGAGCGAGTCTGGGTGAGCCAGATCGCCTGGCGTGACTTCTATACACAGGTGCTTTGGCACGCGCCGCATGCCGCGAGCAGCGCGTGGCGTCCAAGCTACGACGCAATCAAGTGGAGCAGCGATCAGCGCTTACTGGAGGCGTGGAAAAGCGGCAAGACCGGCTACCCCGTTGTTGATGCAGGGATGCGCCAACTCGCAGCGACCGGCTTCATGCACAACCGCGCGCGCATGATCACCGCATCATTCCTAACAAAAGACCTGCTGATTGATTGGCGTGAGGGGGAGGCGCACTTCTTGCGACATCTTGTCGACGGTGATATTGCCGCCAACAATGGTGGCTGGCAGTGGTGTGCGGGGAGTGGCACTGATGCGCAACCGTACTTCCGCATCTTCAATCCGGTGACGCAGGCGGGAAACTTTGATCCCGATGGTGAATATGTGCGCCGCTGGGTGCCAGAGCTTGCAGCTCTGCAAGCGCCCGCGATCCATGCGCCGTGGGCGCATCCAAAGGCGCTTGCAGAGGCCGGGATCACCCTCGGCGAACAGTATCCAGGGCCGATCGTCGATCACGCCGAGGCGCGTCAACGAACGCTTGCGGCGTACAGCGCGGCGCTGAAGCCAGAGAGTGGCCAATAGCTGTGGGCGGCGCACGACGTGAACCACGGCAGCCGCATCGACCGCCGAGCGAACGCCCAGAAAAGATTTGCGTGGTGTGCGGCCGACCGTTCCAGTGGCGCAAGCGCTGGGAGCGTGTTTGGGACGAGGTGAAGTATTGCAGTGACGCCTGTCGTCGCAGGCGGTCGTAGCGTGAACCACCTCGTAGTTCTAGGAGATCAGCTCACTGACCAGGTTGGCCCACTTCGCGCGTATCTTGATGGCAGCGCCAAGTTCGCCGATCCAATCCTCGTCTTAGAGATCACGGGCGTGCGGCACGAGGCACGACACGTGCAGGCCGTGGTGCTGCAGGTCGCGGCGCTACGAGGGTTTGCGGCAGAGCTTCAGGGGCGCGGGGCTCCAACCGAGGTCATCAAGGCTCCCACCCTGGGCGAGGCACTCGCCGCCGCCCAGGAGCGGTATCGGCCGTCCGGCGTCACCCTGATGGACCCTGCGCAGCCTCAGGACCTCGAGGCGATTCAGGCATGGTCCGCTGCGAGCGGTACGCCCGTGGAGGTCGTCGAAAATCAGCTCTGGCTCACCACCGTGGCTGAATGGGAGGCGTTCAAGTCGGGCCGAAAAGAGCTCCGCATGGAGTACTGGTATCGACGTGTGCGCAGTGCGCGTGGCTGGCTGATGGAGGAGAGCGCGGGGAAGAGCGAACCGATTGGCGGCACATGGAACCTCGACAAGGAGAATCGGAAGCGCCTCGTCCCTGGCACCGACGTGCCGACACCGCCGTATGCAGCAGTCACGCCACTCGTACAGTCGGTGATTGATGAAGTACTTAAGGAGTCCTCAACGCTCTTTGGCGAGTCAACCACACTGATCTGGCCGACAACCCGGCGTGAGGCACTCGCTGCACTCGACGCATTTTGTGACGATCGGCTGGCCAACTTTGGCCCATACGAAGATGCTATGTCGAAAGAGCATGAGCATCTCTTTCACTCGCTCCTGTCACCAGCGCTCAACCTTGGCCTGATCACTCCTGCCGAAGTCTGCGAGCGTGCAATACAAACGCATGCCGATCGGAAGAAAGAGATCCCCCTCTCGAGCATCGAAGGGTTCATCCGCCAGATCCTCGGTTGGCGCGAATTCATGCGCCACGCATATCGCGAGTATTGGCGAGAGTGGCAGACCGACAACGGCCTGAACGCCCATGAGGAGCTGCCTGAGCTCTACTGGTCGGGAGAGACGAAGATGGCCTGCATGTCGCGCATCGTCAAAACGCTGCAGCGAACGGGACACGTCCACCACATCGAGCGCCTCATGGTGCTCGGCAACTTTGCACTCCTCTTCGGCGTGCAACCGCAGCAGGTTGACTCTTGGTTCCTGGAGGCATTTGTCGATGCGCTGCCGTGGGTCGTTACGCCAAACGTCGTGGCCATGAGTCAGTTTGCGGATCTGGGTCGCATCACGAGTAAGCCGTACATCTGTGGCGGCGCATACATCTCGCGTATGGGCGACGACTGCAAATCGTGTTTCTACAACCCAACCGAATCGGTGGGCGAAACGGCCTGTCCGTTTACCACCATGTACTGGGAGTTCATTGATCGTCACTCGGCACGGTTCGCGAAGAATCCACGCATGGCAACACAGGTTCGCTCCTGGTCTGCGCGGCCAGCGGGTGTCCGCAAAGAGATCCTGGTACGCGCAGCCGACGTTCGTAGCCGTGCTAAGGCTGGTGATCTCTGATCCGAACCAGCACGATCCCGTGGCAGCGGATCGTCACCATCTACGTGCTGGTGCAATTCGCTGAGATCTTCGGCGTCGCCATGATCTATGCCTACCTTCCGCTCGCACTTGAAGGGGCTGGGGTACCACTGCGTGATATCGCGACAGTGTCGGGCGCAGCGACAGCGGGTATCTTTATCGTTGGTGCACCGCAGGTGCCGATCTGGCTGGCCATCGCCGAGTTGCGATCGCGTCGACTCGTCATCGTGCGCAGTGGACTGATTGCGCTGATCGCACTTATCGCCTTCGCCCTCGCGCAAGAGGCGTGGCAGTTGATCGCCGCAACGCTCGCCCTCGGCTTCTGGCTCGGCAACACCGGCGTCATGCTGGCGACGATTCGTGAGGTTTCGCCAGAGCACGCACGCACCAGGTCGATCGCTCTCTTTAGCGCCGCGGCACCGATGGGCTTCGCACTGGGGCCACTCCTCGCCGGCGCAATGATTGACGGCCTGGGCCTCTCGCTTGCGGCACCGATCATGGTCGCGGCGCTGCTCAATGCTGCACTCATCGTGGCCAACATCGTGGCAATCCCTGACGTACGACCGCACCACCCGCCGACGGGAGGCGTGCTCGAGGTGGCCCGCCGTGGCCTTCGCGAGGTCTTCGCCGACCGCAAGATTCGTGCGGGATACCTGGTGCTTGGCCTGGCTATCGCCGGGGAGCGCATGCTCCGCCCTGTCTTCCCGCTACGGATTGCCGAGGTGGTGATTGGCCCCTCGATTACGGGAATAGCCGAACCGCTCGCCGCCCCTGGCGTGGCGGGCGCCGTTGGCCTACTGACAGGACTCTCGGCGCTGGGGGGCGCCCTCGTTGCGCCGCTCCTCGCTACACGCCTGGTGCCGCGCATCGGCGCCCCGCGAGTGATGGCGCTCGGCTTCGCCGCCGCGGCGGTTGCCGCTGGCACAATGATCGTTGTCTCAACGGCGTTCGGCCTTGCCCTCTCGAATACGCTCCTTGCTGCGGCATCGGCGCTGCTGCAGGCGATGGTCTTCACCTGGCTGGCCAACTCCGTCACCGAGCGCCGTCGCACCGCCGCGCTGAGCCTCTCGCTCTTCCCCCTCTACGCCGGTGCCGTCGTTGGGCCACTGATCTCATCAGCCGCCGCGCTCATTGGCACGCCACGGCCGGGTGATGCGCTTGCACTCACCCCCATCTTTCTTGGGTCGGTGCTGCTTCTCGCGCTCGGGATCGTCGCCGTGCGCCGCCTCCCCGCGGGAGACCACAACGCACGCTAGTCTGCGCACATGAAGCAGGTAGAGAGCGTTCTTGGCCCCATCAGCTCCGCAGACCTCGGTCTGACGCTGACTCACGAACATCTTCTGAACGACGTCCTCTCCTGGTGGCATCCGCCACTCGACGATTCAGCGCGATCGCGCGAACTGGTCGACGAGAAGGTTTCCATCACCAACATCTGGGAGCTGAAGCACGACCCGTTCATCAATAAAGACAACTGCTCCATGCAAGACATTGAATTGGCCATCAAGGAGGTGCAGCGATTCGTTGATCAGGGCGGAAAAACGATCATCGAGACGAGCGCCGACGGCAACGGCCGTAGCCCCGAAGGGCTTGCCACGATCAGCAAACGAACCGGCCTCAACATCATCATGGGGACGGGCTACTACCTCGACGGATCGCAGCCAGAAGCGAACGACGCTAAGAGTGAGCATGACATTGCTAACGAGCTGATTCGCGACATTACCGAAGGGGCACGCGGCACAGGGATCAAGTCGGGGATCATTGGTGAGATTGGCGTCGGCAGTGAGTTCACCGCGCGTGAGCGCAAGTCACTCGCCGGTGCCTGCATCGCCCAGCGCGAGACGCATATCCCAATGCAGGTGCACATGCCCGCCTGGTTCCGCTACGGCGATGAGGTGCTCGATTTCTGCGCAGCCCACGGCGTGCCAATGGAGAGCATCGTGCTCTGCCACTCCAATCCGAGTGGTGACGATCACGAATACCAGACGCGTCTGCTGAAGCGTGGTGCCTATCTGCAGTACGACATGATCGGCATGCAGGTCTTCTACGCCGACCAACAGGCCTCGTGCACGAGTGACGAAGATGACGCGCGCAACATTGCACGCCTAGTGCGTGACGGCTTCGGTCAGAAGGTGCTGATGTCGCAAGACATCTTCCTCAAGAGCCTCCTGCGCTCCTACGGCGGCCCAGGCTACGGGCACATGGTTGAGTTCTTCCTGCCGCGACTCGCCCGACACGGCGTGCCACTGGAGCAGGGAATCGCGATGATGACCGCGAATCCGCGTCAACTCTTCGAATCGGCGAGCTAGCCGCCATGGTCAAGATCCGAACCGTCACCGGCGAGATAGATAGCGCCGACATGGGCCTCACCCTCACGCACGAGCACCTACTCGGCGACGTGACCTCCTGGTGGCACCCGCCATTCGACGATTCAGCGCGATCGCGCGAGCTTGTCGACGAGAAGGTCTCCATCAGCAACATCTGGGAGCTCAAGCACGACCCGTTCATCAATAAAGACAACCTCATTGTTCAAGACGTTGAACTTGCCATCAAAGAGGTGCAGCGGTTTGCAGACCAGGGCGGCAAGACGATCATCGAGACGAGTGGCTATAACGATGGTCGTAATCCTGAGGGGCTTGCCACGATCAGCACACGCACCGGACTCAACATCATCATGGGAACGGGTTACTACCTTGACGGGTCACAATCCGAAGCGAACGACGCCAAGAGCGAACGCGACATCGCCAACGATCTCATTCGCGACATTACGGAGGGTGCACCTGGCACCAAGGTGAAGTCGGGAATCATTGGTGAGATTGGTGTGGGTAGTGAGTTCACGGCACGAGAGCGCAAGTCACTTGCTGGTTCGTGCATTGCACAGCGCGAGACGCACCTACCGATGCAGATCCACATGCCCGCCTGGTTCCGCTTAGGCGACGAGGTGCTCGACCTCTGCGCGGCACACGGCGTGCCGATGGAGAGCATCGTGCTCTGCCACTCCAACCCGAGTGGCGACGACCATGAGTATCAGACGCGTCTGCTCAAGCGCGGCGCCTATCTGCAGTACGACATGATTGGCATGCAGGTCTTTTACGCGGATCAGCAGGCGTCGTGCAGCAGCGACGAAGACGATGCGCGCAACATTGCCCGCCTGGTGCGTGATGGGTTCGGCCAGAAGGTGCTGATGTCGCAAGACATCGGCTTGAAGACGCTGCTGCGCTCGTACGGCGGTCCAGGCTACGGCCATCTGGTCGAGTTCTTCCTGCCGCGACTCGCCCGGCACGGCGTGCCGCTCGAGCAGGGAATTAGCATGATGACCGCGAGCCCACGTCGGCTCTTTGAAGAGGCAAGCTAACCACATGGTCAAGATTCAAACGGTCACCGGTGAGATCGAGAGCGCCGAGATGGGGCTCACCCTCACGCACGAGCACCTCTTCAACATCGTCACGCCGTGGTGGCATCCGCCCTACGACGATTCTGCTCGCTCCATGGAGCTTGTCGACGAGAAGGTCTCCATCACCAACGTCTGGGAGCTGCGCCACGACCCATTCCTCAACAAGGACAACTGTGTGCTCGACGATATCGAGTCGGCAATCGTTGAGGTGAAGCGCTTCGCCGCCCAGGGTGGCCGCACGATCCTTGAGGCCTGCGCCGATAAGGGGAACGGTCGCGACCCCGAGGGGCTGGCACGCATCAGCCGCGAGTCGGGGTTGAACGTGGTGATGGGGAGCGGCATCTTCCTCGACCCCGTTCATGGCCCAGAACACCTCGACGGCAGCGTGCGTGAGATCGCCGATCGCATCGTGCGTGACCTCACCGTCGGCGCACAGGGAACCAACATCCGCGCCGGCTTCATCGGCGAGATCTTCGTTGGCCAGCCGTTCACCAATCGCGAGCGCAACTCGCTCGCCGGTGCCTGTCTGGCGCAGCGCGAGACGGGTGTGCCGATCCAGATCCACATGCCGGGCTGGTATCGCCTCGGCGACGAGGTGCTCGACTTCGTTGCGGCGCAGGGGGTGCCGATGCAGAGCGTGGTGCTCTGTCACTCCAACCCGAGCGGTGATGACTACGAGTACCAAACGCGCCTGCTGAAGCGCGGCATCTATCTGCAGTACGACATGATCGGCATGCAAGTCTTCTACGCCGACCAGCAGGCCGCCTGCACCAGCGACGAAGATGATGCGCGCAACATCGCACGGCTCGTTACGGATGGGTACGGCGATCGCGTGCTGATGTCGCAGGACATTTTCATGAAGATCCTGCTGCGCGCGAACGGTGGGCCAGGCTACGGGCACATCGTGGAGTTCTTCCTGCCACGGCTGGTGCGCCATGGCGTGTCGCTCAAGCAGGGAATTGCAATGATGACGGATAATCCGCGTCGGCTATTTGAGGAGGCGCGCTAGCGCCAGAAGGGGGAGCTCATGGGAAAGCGCGTTCTGCTCGTTGGGGAGTCGTGGGTATCTGAGGCAACGCACTACAAGGGGTTTGACTCCTTCACCAGCGTCACCTTCCACTCCGGTGCCGATTGGTACAACGGCGCCCTTCGCTCCAAGGGCCACGAGGTTGAGCAGATGTACGCGCACGATGTGCCAGCAAAGTTCTCGCACACCGCAGCAGAGCTGAGCAAGTACGACGTGATCGTGCTCTCCGACATCGGCACTAACTCGTTCCTTCTCCCAATTGAAACGTGGCTGCACGGGAAGTCAACGCCGAATCGCTTGAAGCTCCTCGCCGAGTGGGTGGAGAACGGCGGCGCGTTGATCATGGCCGGCGGCTATCTCAGCTTCCAAGGCTTTGAGGCGAAGGCGCGCTTCGCTGGCAGCGCCGTCGAGCGCGTGCTTCCAGTGACCTGCCTCACCCACGATGATCGCGTTGAGGCACCAGAGGGTGCGCAGCCCGTGATCGTTGATGCAAACCATCCAGTGCTCGCCGGTGTTCCTGCTGGCATGCCAGCACTGCTTGGCTACAACAAGGTGGTGCTGAAGCCTGGCGCAACACTTGTTGCCTCAGTCGGTGGCGATCCACTCATCGCTACGACACAGGTTGGCAAGGGCCGATCACTGGTGTGGACCTCGGACATCGGACCGCACTGGTGCCCAGAGCCATTCGTGCAATGGAACGGCTTTGCGCCACTGATGTCGAACATGATCGATTGGGTCACTGGCAAGTGAGTTTCGCCGAACGCGTCGCGGCCTATCAGGCGGCAACGAAAGCGTTCGAAGAGCAGGTTGCCGCACTCGATCACCTGAAGCTCGACGCCAAGCACCCAGAGGGTTGGTCGCCGCGTCAGGTGATCCACCACTTGGCCGACAGCGAGGCGCAGTCATACGCGCGACTGCGACGCCTGGTTGCAGAGCCAGCTGGCTCCCTTATTCAGGGATACGACGAGGGCGCCTGGGCGGCGAGCCCAGCGCTCGGCTATGAGACCGATCCCATTGAGACGTCACTCGCGGTCTTCTCGGCGGTGCGGGCGGGCACGTTCAACGTGCTCCAGCACCTCACGGAGGCAGACTTGACCCGCTATGCGGAGCACAGCGAGCGCGGGCGCTTCACGCTTGACGACCTGCTGCGGATCTACTCCAAGCACCCCCTCGACCACGGCGAGCAGCTCGCCAAGGCGCTCCGCGGAGAGCTCTAGGCGGGGAACCGATCCCGCCTCCCGGGCGTTTAGGTGGCGAAGGGTCCTTTGGGCCCGTAACCGTAGGAGGCAGCTATGACTCAGGTATTCACCGCCGTTCTGATGCTTGGACTACTGATCTCACCAAGCGCGCGCCCCGTAGCCGCCGCAGACGAGGTCACCCCGGTACCCGCCTCTTCAGGCGTGGAGTGCCCACCCGTCAACGTCGTCGACGGCGTCGCGGTAATCCCTGAAGGTGCGCCAGCCGAATGCGTCTATATCCAGACGGTCGTCGCAGAAGACCCATGTGCACCTGATCCCACCGGCGCGGCGCCCGTGATGTGCCAGTCAGGGCTCCCAGTGGATCCTCCTGTTGGCGGTGACGCCTGCTGGATGACAGCAGACGGCAGCACGATCTGCGCGCGAACCGGCGGTGAGATCGTCCCATCGTTCGGTCGCCAGTTCGCCATCCTCGCGGTATCACTCAGTGGTGTTCGCTACGAAGTGATCGCTGGCCAGATGTATTTTGGTGATAACGGCAGCTTCAGCGCAACGGTCGGATGCAATCAGCTTGGCGGCACTGTGACCACCAATAGCGATGGCACGTTCACCGTGACCGATCTTCTCTCCACGAAGATGTTCTGCGAGGAGTTAAACGCGGCAGAGACAACGTTCAGCGCAATCCTCCTCGGTGGCGCGCTGACCTTTAGCCAAACTGAGGCGGGCCTCGTTGCCCAGAACAGCGTTGGCACACTCGAGCTCGCTGAGGCGATGTATGACGCGATGCCGATTAACGGTGAAGAGCGAGCAAACGTTGGCGGCGTAGGCACGACAAGTGACCTAAGCACCCTGCTCATAGCCATCGCACTGTTTGGTATCCCGGCACTCGTCGGCGCAGCCGGCCTGAGCGCGGGGCTCTCGCGCCGAGACTAATTGACTGACAAACCCGCCGGCGCGCCGTTTGGCGCGATCTTGTTAGGGACTGGTAAGGAGCGCTACAAGCCTCATATCGGTAGTTGAGGGCTGTACTCGCAATCTGGGTGACAGCAAGGCCGTTTTTGGGGTGTGAACCTTGCCCAATACCGTGGTGAACGCTAGTCGTAGGTTGGCCTTGGCGACGGCCTGCTCTAGGCTTTTTGGATGAGCACCATACGGGTAAGCAAACGTTACCGGAGCAACACCAAGCCAAGTGGTCAGCTGGTCTTGCGCCTGGAGAACCTCGTTCGTGATGTACGCCGTTGATTTCTTTGAAACATCTATATGGGTCAGTGTGTGATTTCCGATCTCCATGCCACTAGTAGCCATCTCTTGCAACTGTGTGACAGTCAGGTACTCGCTTCGGGCAACTCTGCCAGTGATCACATAGTAGGTCGCAACAAAACCAAGCTTTTGCAAGATTGGAAAAGCGTATGTGTATCCGTCAATTCGCCCATCGTCAATGGTGATTACCATCGTCTTCTTCGGGAGCGGCTCCCCCGTTCCAAGATGTTCGGCAAGCGTCGCCGCGGTCACTGTTGCCCAACCTGCGCGCTTCAGCGCAGTTAGCTGGGATTCAAACTGGGACGGTGAAATCACGAGGTCTGGAAGGCTGTTCCCAATCTCGCTACTAGGGGCGATGCGGTGGTACATAAGGACAGGAACCCGCAGGCTGATTGAGCGCAGTTTTCGGGGCGTGGCCCGAACCGCCTTTGCGCTCGCCGGGACCAAGGCGAGAAGGAGAAAGAGTGACGCGTCTAGTAAAAACTTGCGCCGTGTGCGCATTACGGAAGATGTCGCTCCGCGTGGCCGATGTACTTTGCGTCTGGGCGAATCAGCTTGTCGACGCCAGCCTGCTCGATCGCATGCGCTGACCAACCGGCGATGCGCGCCAGCGCGAATGTTGCCGGGAAGAGATCAGGCATAAGGCCAACACCCTGCAGCACGGCGGCGGCGTAGAACTCAACGTTGGTCTTCATCGCGCGGCCCGGCTTCATCTCTTCAAAGACCTTGAGAATCTGCTCCTCGGCGCCGATGGCGAGCTCCAGCCAGGCTGGCCTCGTTGGCATCGCCTCGGCAACCTTGCGCAGCGCAGCGGCACGCGGGTCGTACGCGCGGTAGACGCGGTGGCCGAAGCCCATGATCAACTCCTTGCGGGAGAGCTTGCCGCGCGCCCAGTCCTCGGCGCGATCTATGGAGCCGATCTCACCGAGCTGGCCGATGACCTCGGCGGGTGCACCGCCGTGGAGCGGCCCCTTCATCGCGCCAACGGCGCCGCAGATTGCCGAAGCAATGTCTGATCGCGTGGCAATGATCACGCGCGCGGTGAAGGTGCTGGCGTTCAGACCGTGCTCCGCGCCCACCATCAAGTAGGCGTCAAGCGCGCGGGCGGTCGCCGGCTCGGGCTCCTTGTCGTGCAGCTGCTGTAAGAACGCCGCCGCGATGCCAAGTCCATGCTGCGGATCAACGGGCTCGAGCCCTTGTCGAAGTCGTGCAAATGCGGCGAGCGCCGATGGCGCAAACGCGGCAATGCGCTTCGCCTCGTCAGCGGTTGGCGGCCAGCCGAGTCGCTCACCTGCGCCCCAGACCGAGATGGCGGTGCGCAGTGCATCCATTGGATGGGCGTGGGCGGGGAGCAGTCGAAGTGCGGCGAGAACGGCTGGAGGAACCTTCTCGGGAGCAAGCTGTGCGTTCGGGTGCCACTCGCCAGTGAGCAGGAGATCGAGGACGTTGGCGTAGTTCCCCTTGGTGACGACCTCTTCAATGGGGTAGCCGCGATAGAGAAGGCGACCCGCGGCACCGTCGACGTAACCGACTGCCGTCTCGGCGCCAACGACGCCGGCAAGGCCAGGGCTGAACGGCTTCTCGACGATCTTCTCGTCACTCATCGTCGCGGGCGCCGATCCACGAATTCGAGTGCCAGGCGCAAGATCACCGATCCGAGTAGCGCCACGAAGACCGATCCAGTGAATCCGCCTGGGTCGCCGTAGCCCGCACCCTTGGCGAGGGTGCCACCCACGATGCCGCCGAGGATGCCAACCAGAATGTTCGGGAGGCAGCCCCGCGCGGCACGGCCGCCAACGAGTATTGAGGAGAGCCCGCCGGCCAGAAGGCCGACGAAGGTCCAGCCGATCGGATCAAGGTCAAAGAAGCTCATCGGCGCGATCGTACGCCCGTAGGCAGAAACGCGCCGCCCGCGTCGCGCGGCTAGACTCGCAACATGTCTGAAGGAGTCCTCTCTGCACGAATCAGCGATGCGCCAACCGATCCGATCTTCGGGATCGTTGAGCTCCACCGTGCCGACGCACGCCCGCACAAGATCAACCTCGCCGCTGGTGTCTATATGGATGAGCAGGGTGTCACCCCGATCCTGCCGAGCGTCCGCGCTGCGGAAGAGCGCCTGCTCGCCTCAACCACCTCAAAGCTCTATATGCCGATTAGTGGTGACCCCGCCTTTTTAGCGGCGGCCAAATCACTCCTCTTCCGCACCGTAGGCGGGGCATGGGGAGAGATAGAGCCCGCCGCTACCGAACGCGTGCAGATGATCCATACGCCAGGCGGCACCGGCGCAGTGCGCCTTGCAGTTGACCTCGTTTCGCGACTTCGGCCCGGCGCGGAGATTTGGGTGGGCGAACCAACCTGGCCAAACCACACGCAGATCATTGAGTCATCGCGCATCACGGCGCGACGACACGACTGGATCACCGACGATGCGCGATCGCTGAACACCAGTGCACTCTTCGATGCGATCGCTGCGGCAAAGGGTGGCGACGCGATGATCCTGCACGGCGCCTGCCACAACCCAACGGGGATCGAACCAACGCCCGAGCAGTGGAGCGAGATCGCAGGCCAGATTGCCCATCGCGGCATCCTGCCGATCCTCGACTTTGCGTATCAGGGATTCGGTGAAGGGCTGATTGAAGATGCCGCATCGCTGCGCGCCTTCTTGGCGACTGGCTGCGAGGTGCTCGTCGCCAGCAGCTCCTCCAAGAACTTCGCCCTCTATAACGAGCGCGTCGGCAGCCTGGCAATCATTGGAGCCGATGGTGCTGCAGCGGCCTCGATCGCATCACATGCGCGCATGGCGGTCCGCACGATGTGGTCGAACCCACCGGCGCATGGCGGCGCCATCGTGGCCACCATCCTTGGCGATGCAACCCTCCGCGCACAGTGGGAGGGCGAGGTCAGTGGCATGCGCACCCGCATTGCAAATAGTCGTGCCGCCTTCGCCGCTGCGCTCACCGCCGCTGGCGCAGGCGACTTCTCGTACCTGCTTGACCATCACGGCATGTTCTCGCTCCTTGGCCTCACCGACGACCAGCTGAAGCGCCTCCGCGACGAGCACGCGGTCTACCTCGTCGCCCGTGGTCGTATCAATATGGCCGGCCTCTCCACCGCAAAGATCCCCGTCGTGGCCAAGGCGGTCGCGAGCGTGCTCGCCTGAAGGGCGCGATCACCCCCTTCGAGGCGGGATCCCTCGCCTAGACTCTCTCCATGAAAATGTCTGCACCGCGCGACACGCACATCCTCTCGCCCCGCCTCGTTGGGCGCGTGTGGGGTGGTGACCGACTCCGAGCACTCGCCCCCGACGCGGCGCCGAGTGGCCCAATTGGCGAGGCGTGGTTCGGTGATGCCGACGAACAGCCTGGCGGCGTGCTGGTGAAGTTGCTCGACGTGCAGGACCGACTCTCGGTGCAGGTGCACCCCGACGACACCTTGGCCAAGGTGATGCACGGCCCCGATGCAATCGGCAAGCATGAGGCGTGGGTTGTCCTTGAAGCTGCGCCTGGGGCCGAGTTGCTGCTTGGGCGCTCTCCATCAGTCACCGGTGCCAACATCACGAGTGCGCTGGCCTCTGGCGGGGACATCACCCCACTGCTGGCGCGGCACACTGCGCATCGCGGCGATGTGTTCGACGTGCCGACCGGCTGCCTCCATGCGCTGATGCCCGGCCTCTTTATTTGGGAGGTGCAGCAGCGCTCCGACCGAACCTATCGTGTCGCCGACTGGGGGCGCAACGACCCGTCGCGGCCGCTTCACTCCGAGGAGGCGATCCGTGCGACTGATGCGGAGCATCAGGCCACGCGCACCACCGCGATCGATTGGCAGCTGGCAGGCGAGCAGACCCTCGTCGCATCGCCGCACTTCTATGCCCGCGCCGTTGTGGGCCCATGGATGGGGAGCATCTCTATCGGCCCCCGAGGCGCCACCGCCACGGCAACCGGCCCAACAGTTGCAGGCGGATTACGGCTGGGGGCTTTGGCGACCGCCCACCTAGCGGCGGGCGAGATTGCCCTGGAGGTTGCCGAAGGGGCAACCCTTCTGATCGCTGAAGGGCGTTAGCCAAAAGATTCGGATTCCTTAACCTTCCCCCTCCTGAGCACGGCACCGCACAGTGCGCCGCACAGAAAAGGTTGCACACAGGCGCGTGCTCGTTCATGATTAACTTCCTCGACTGCATCGGACGCAGCCGCACTGTCAGATCTACTTCGGTAGATGAGACGTGATCACGTAGTCCGAAACAGAGGCGAGCCCAGCCGGAACGGTTGGGAATAGTAGATAGGAGGACCTCATGAAGGTCTTTAACAAGAAGGGTCTCAGTGCCCTTGCAGCGGTTGCGATTCTCGCAGCTGCATGCGGTGGTTCAACCGGAGGCAAGACGCTGACGATCGGGATCAGCTTCCCGCTCAACGGTGCTTCACTTGCCTCAGCGGGCCCGGCCCGTGACGGCGCGCTCCTAGCAATCAAGGAAGCGACGATTGAGGGCTACACCCTTAAGTCGAAGGTTCTTGACCATGCTGTCGACGGCAAGAAGAACCCAGAGCTGGGCGCTGCAGACATGCTGACCTTCGTCGGTGACGAAACAGTTGTCGCCGTGGTTGGCCCGTTCAACTCGTCCGTAGCTCTGGCACAGATTCCTGTCTCGTCAGAGGCCGGACTTCTTCAGTGCTCGCCATCAAACACGAACCCAGACCTCACGAAGGGTGATGCCGGTGCAGCCCTCCGCGGCGGCCGACCAGTGAACTACATTCGCCTCGCGACGACGGACGACCTTCAGGGTCCAGCCGTTGCTGTGTACGCTCTTGAGAACGGCGCGAAGAAGGTCTACATCGTTGACTCCACCGACGCCTATGGCGTGGGGATTGCGAATGCCTTCCATGACGAGTTCGTCGCTGGCGGCGGCACCGTGGTAGGCCATCAGGGCCAGGCCGCAACCGAGACCGACTTCTCCGCTGTAGCTGCGGCTGCAAAGGCAGCCGGCGCTGACTCGATCTTCTACGGTGGTGTGACGTCAGACGGCGCTCCACTCTTCCGTAACGCCCTTGCCCAGGCGGGCCTTGGCGCGCTGCCGTTCTACGGCGGCGATGGCATCTACGACGGCGCCGGTGAAGGTTCCTACATTGCAACCGCTGGTATGAACGCTGAGAACAGCTACGCATCACAGGCTGCAATCGAGAACATTCCTGGCAAGGATGCCTTCAACGTGAAGTTCAAGGCTGAGTACAGCCACGATGCTGAGGGCTATGCCTTCGCCGGCTACGCCTGCGCACAGATCATCATCGAGGGGATCAAGGCTGCCGTCGCCGGTGGCACTGTGACCCGCGAGACGGTCCGTTCAGCCATCATTCACCCAGGTACCAAGTATGAGACGGTCCTCGGACCAGTTTCATTCGACGACGTTGGAGACACTTCACAGCACATCATCTCCCTGTACAAGGTTGACGGTGGTGCTTGGAAGTTCGTCAAGCAGATCGACTACGGCAAGTAGAACTAGGAGCGTGGGGAGACCCGCGCGCCTGTTTTAGGCACCGTAAGGGCCCCCATCACCCGAAAGGGTGGTGGGGGTCTTTAAATTGCGAGGCGGCTGGCACCCTCTTGCCGAATCCCGTGCTGGGCGGCACTATCTAACTAATGAGTCTGCAGCCCATCCGGGTTGCCAATGCAGGGGGAGGGAACATGGCCGCAGCCAGCGTGACAAGCCCGAGCCCGAGCCGCCTCGTAGGCAGTCTCCGTCTACCGGCAACCATCCTCATCTTCCTCAGCCTTGCCTTCGGGGTTCTCGGTATCGACCAATTTGTGAACGCCATGACCCTTGGTGCCATTTATGCCCTTGTGGCCCTCGGGTACACCATGGTGTACGGCATTATTGAGCTCATCAACTTCGCCCACGGTGACGTGTTTATGGTTGGCTCATTCGTCGCCATGTTTATTAGCAAAAGTCTGCTCGGAAACACAGGTGGCATTAGCGACATACCGCTCCTGCTACTGAACGTGATTGTGGTGTTTCCGTTGACAATTGGGTGCATGGCGCTGGTCGGCGCGCTGATTGAGCGACTTGCCTACCGTCCGCTCCGACGTGCCCCCAAGCTTGCCCCGTTGATTACTGCAATTGGCGTGAGTTTTATCCTGCAAAATATTATCCAGTTCTTCTTTGGCTCAACCATCATCACAGTGCCCCAGCTGGTTCCGATTGAATGGGCATTCCAAGTCGGGGGGGCTCGAATACCACTCCTCAATTTGTTTGTGATCGCCACCTCAATCATCCTTATGGCTGGGTTGCAAATCTTCGTCTCGCGAACCCGCACAGGTCGCGCCATGCGCACAACCTCAATGGATCGTGACGCGTCATCGCTAATGGGCGTTGACATTAATCGCACGATCATGATCACCTTCCTGATCGGCTCTGGTCTCGCTGGGGCAGCAGGGGTGATCCACGGCTTTTACTACGGCAACACCAACTCTAGCCTCGGGTTTGCCTCCGGCCTAAAGGCGTTTACCGCCGCCGTTCTTGGCGGAATCGGTAACACGGCAGGCGCGGCGCTCGGAGGATTCTTAATTGCCTTCGTTGAGGTTGGTGCTGCGGCATTCGGCTATGGCCGCTGGGGCGGCGCAATCGTCTTCTCGCTCCTCGTCATCTTTTTGGTCTTCCGCCCAACGGGCCTTCTCGGCTCGCACACGGGCGACCGCGCATGAGCGGGGTAATCGCTGCGCTGAACGCTCAATTCGCGCCGGTACGTGCGTATTTCCGCCTTCACCGCAGCCTCGGCATCCTTGTTGGGGTCTTGCTGTTAAGCATCGCCCTGCCGCTCATCACGCGCGTGCCGCCATTTGACGGCATTCAATCAACAAATGCGTGGGTGAATGCTTTCACGAACGCAGCAATTTACGCCATGTTGGCGATGGGTCTCAACGTGGTCATTGGATTCGCGGGACTTCTCGATCTCGGCTACGCAGCGTTCTTTGCGCTCGGCGGCTACACCTACGCCTTCGTCGCGGCGCCATTCACTGGCATTCATCTGCCGTTCTGGCCAATGTTGCTCGCCGGTGGCATGGTTGGGGCGATCTTCGGAATATTGCTCGGTGCTCCAACGTTACGACTTCGTGGTGACTACCTCGCGATTGTGACCCTCGGCTTTGGAGAGATTGTGCCGATCACCTTGCAGAACTCCGACAGATTCACGAATGGTGTGAACGGGATCGGCGGCATCGACAAGCCAAACATTCCAGGGCTCTTACAGTTCACCCTCATTAACCCGTGGCCAATGTACGGACTGGTCATTGCACTCTTTACGTTGATCATGGTCATGATCTTCCGTCTTCAGGATTCGCGCCTTGGCCGCACCTGGGACGCTATTCGCGAAGACGAGCTCGCCGCAGAGTCTTCCGGAGTGAATATCGTGATCGCCAAGCTCCAGGCGTTCGCCGTTGGCGCTTCGATCGCTGGAATCATTGGCGTCGTAAGCGTCGCGAAGCTCACGATCGTGACACCAGAACAATTCCGGTTTTCCGTCTCCATTAGTGTCCTCGCCGCCGTCGTTCTTGGTGGTATGGGTAACACGATTGGCGTAGCAACAGGTGCCTTCATCATCTATTTGTTCCAGAGCATCCTGCTGAAGCAGCTAAATGTCCTCGTAGAAAACTTCAATATTCCAGTGCTCAACCAGATTAACTTCTTGGATTTCCAGTACGTGCTCTACGGCATTGTGCTGGTGCTGATGATGCTCAAGCGCCCACAGGGAATCTTCCCCGTTCGTCGACGCATGCGCGAATTCGCCCCACTGAAGATCGGGAAGCGAGGCCTCAAGTGAACACAGCGAAGGGTGGGCCAATGCTGAAGGCTCGCGGCGTTACGCGAAAGTTTGGTGGCCTTGTTGCCGTGAATGGCGTTGACTTTGAGATTCCCCGCGGCTCCATTAGCGCGATTATTGGGCCAAACGGGGCGGGGAAGACCACATTCTTTAACGTCATTGCGGGCATCTACGCGCCAACATCGGGCACCATCGAACTCGACGGGAAGCCGCTCATCTCGCCCCCGACCGGGTCTGGCCGAGAGCCGATCCTCCTCATCCTGCCAACCATTCCATTTATTGCTCTCGCGATCTACTCCCTCCTTGTTGTAGGTGGCGACACAGGCCTCGTCGAGGGGGTTGCCTCTGTTGCCGCAGCGCTCCTCGGCTTTGTCGGCGCACTGCTCCTGAACATCGTTCGCCCGGCCTGGTACAACCGCCTCATCAAGCGCATCGGCGTCACGCGACCTGCGCGACCGAACGACATGGTGGTGGCTGGCCTTGCGCGCACCTTCCAGAACATTCGCCTCTACAAGAGCCTGACAACGCTTGAGAACATCCTGATCGGCATGCACGTGCACCTGCACAGCAGCCTGCTTGGGGCACTCTTTATCCCGCGAAGCGTGCGCGAGGAGGAGGCAGCCGCTGAGCAGCGCGCCCGTGAGCTCCTTGCCTTCGTTGACCTCGCTGGGATGGAGAACGAGTTGGCGGCCAACCTGCCGTACGGCAAGCAGCGCCTGCTCGAGATTGCCCGCGCGATTGCCAGCCGACCGAAGCTCCTCTTGCTTGACGAGCCGGCGGCCGGCATGAATCCAAAAGAGACCGAAGAGATGACCGCACTCATCCGCCGCATTCGCGACGAGCTTGGCATCACCGTGCTGCTTATTGAGCACGACATGCGCGTGGTCATGGGGATCTCGGATCACATCACCGTGCTCGACCATGGCGAGAAGATTGCCGAGGGCCTACCGAAAGAGATCCGCACCAACCCGAAGGTGATCGAGGCCTACCTCGGCCGCGGCGCCGCAGCGGGACACTGAGAGGAGTACGGCGATGGCACCACTGCTTGAACTAACAGATGTGCACACGTACTACGGTGCGGTGCACGCGCTTCGCGGCGTCTCACTGAAGGTCGAAGAGGGCGAGATCGTCACGCTGATCGGCTCCAACGGCGCCGGTAAGACGACAACGCTACGCACCATCTCCGGCCTTGAGCGTGCTCGTTCGGGGAGCATCAAGCTGAAGGGGAAGTCGATTGAGTCTGCGGCGCCGCACGAGATCGTCAAACTCGGCGTGGGGCACAGCCCTGAAGGTCGTCGCGTCTTCTCCCGTATGTCGGTACGCGAGAACCTCGAGATGGGTGCGTTCCTGCGCAAGTCGGGTCCCGACGTGCAGAAGGATTTCAAGAAGGTCTTTGATCTCTTCCCGCGCTTGAAGGAGCGCGAGAGCCAGGCCGCCGGCACCATGTCGGGCGGCGAGCAGCAGATGCTCGCAATCGGTCGCGCTCTAATGGCGCAGCCAAAGATCCTGCTACTTGACGAGCCTTCGATGGGCCTTGCGCCGATCTTGGTCGAGCAGATCTTTGACATCATCACCGAGATCAACTCGCGCGGCACCGCGGTGCTGCTGGTGGAGCAGAACGCCATGATGGCGCTCGGCATCGCCAAGCGCGGCTACATTCTGCAGATTGGCGAGGTCACCCTTGAAGACAGCTGCGCGAAGTTGGCGAAGAACCCGAAGGTGCGCGAAGCCTACCTCGGCGTCTAGCCGGCGATCTTGCGGAGCGCCCTGAACAAGGTACGCCCGTCACTCCGATCGGCAATCTCCTTCGGCATCTGACCCGCTGTTGACCCAAGCAACCGTTGGTGCGCGGCAATGGCGTTCGCCAACCCGGCAATGTGACGCGTGGGCTTTGCGCCCCGCTCCCACCAGAGGCCATCAATGGCGAGCGCACCTGTCTCCTTGACACGTCGCAGCTGAATGCGTCCGACGAGCCCGTCACCCGCATGGATCGGCATCACGTACGGGCCATAGACTCGCCTCTTCTCGGGGGTGTAGATCTCCCAGCGGTAGTGGAAGTTGTAGAGCGTCTCGAGGCGCTTCCGATCGTGGATGAGCGGGTCGAGCGGCGAGAGGAGCGTGACGGCGTTCGGATCGGCGGCCACTGGGCGCGTGCCAGCCGTTGCGCGCATCGCCGCCTCAAGGGCGAAGCGTTCACCACCAGGAATACGCCACGGCCCTGGCAGTCCGTCAATCTCAATCTCAAGCAGCGCACCACGCTCAGTGAGTCGACGCACCAGCTCCTTGCGCTTCAGCGGCCAGTCGGTCTGCACCCAGACGCCGTTGGCAGAGGCGAGGCCAAGGTCGCGGTGTCGTGCGAGGAAGGTGTGTTCGATCTGCTCCTCTTCGCTAACGCGGCGCTCCAGCACGTTGCGCGGGATCAGCCGTTCGGCAAGGTCGAACCAGCGGCGCGATCCGTCACGGCGCGCGAGGTGCAGCAACCCAGCGAGTTGCAGCATCTCGAGGGCGGCGCGATAGGCGGGAGTTTGCCCCCAAGACCAGGCAACGGACTTTGAGGGGCCAAAGTCGGCGGCGCTGAGCGGCCCCTCGGCGCTGATGCGCGCCATGACGGTGTCGGCCCAGGGCTTGAGTCGCTTATACGTGCCATCGCGCCAGTAGCGCTCACGGCGCTTGTCGGCAGGTCGACGATAGTAGGGGAGCTCACTCGTTGGCACGATGACCAGCACACCATTGTACTGCTCCACCAGGGCACGGTGGGCGGGCACCTTGGCGTAGAGGAGCTCATCGACCCAGCGCGGCTCAAACCCATCGATACGGGCGTGGCAGACGATCTCATGGCTGCGGCCTGCAAGGTCCACTGGGTCGAACTGTAGCGAGCCAAGCCGCTCAACAAGCGCCAACACCGATCCCTTGCTGGCGGGGAGCTGGCGCGGCGGGAGGAGCATGTGGCGTTCGGCGAGGAAGCGGCGAGCCGCCGCCCTTGAGACGCGCAGTGGCGCGTCGCCTGCGCTCATCTCAGTGTGACGCGGCCCCGCGTGCGATCGCGCGATTTCGTGCCGTCACCATGATCGCCACCCCGGCAACAACCACGGCACCACCGGCGATGAGTTGTGCCGAGATCGGCTCGCTCAAGATGAAGCTGCCTGCGAGTACGGCGACGACTGGGTTCACGTAGGCGTAGGTAGAGACGAGTCCGAAGGGCGCCACGCGCAGCAGCCAGGTATAGATGTTGTAGGCAATGAGGCTTCCCACCACGATGAGGTAGGCGAGTGCGAAGATGACGTCGCTCCCGAGCGCACCAAACTGCACGCCACCCCACTCGCCGAGGATCGTAGCGATGATGGCGCCACCAACGGAGCCGGCGAGCATCTGAATCGCCACGGCGACCCGCGAGTCGGCTGGTGTTGCGGCGCGGCGCTGACTCCAGATCGAACCACCACCCCAGCTGAGTGGGCTAAAGAGGATGCAGGCGAGGCCGAGCGGATCAAGGCCAGCGTCACCAGTATCAGGCGAGATAAGGATCACCACGCCGATGATGCCGACAGCGATCCCGAGGATGCTGAGCGGCGCGATGCGGTCCTTGTAAACGACGCGTCCGATCACGGCGACCCAGATCGGTAGGAGGGCGATCAGCAGTGCGGTGATGCCCGAGGGGATCGTCTGCTCGCCGAATGAGGTCACACCGAGCCCGCCGACGTTGAGGGCAAGGCCCACGATCGCCTGGTCGCGAATCTGCGCGCGGGTCAGCGAGCGCAGCGCATCACGGGCGAAGAGAGCGACAAGCGCCAGCATGGCGAGACCGGCGAAGGCGAAGCGCATGGCAACCATCGCGAATGGCGGGATCCCCACACCCTGATCGGGGTCAACGACGACGCGGATGGCGAGATAGGTCGTGCCCCAAATGATGTAAATAGCAAGCATCGCGAGGGCGATTGCCAGTGGAGTGGCGGCGGTGAGTCGAGGAGCTGCCTTTGAAACCGTTTTTGCCATAGCGTTGATGCTAGACGAGACGGATCAGGCCTGCCCCGCTGCGCTCGCGTATCCTTCCCCGATGCGTTCAAGTCGTCTCCCATGGATTCTCATCGTTGGCATCTCGGCGATCGGCTATGGGTCAGGCTCACTTTTTGCGAAGGCGATCTACCCAACGGGCTTTGACTGGCTCGACCTGCTCGTATGGCGTCACCTGCTCGCCGTGCTCATTCTTGGGGCTGTGGTGCTCGCGCTGCCCGCGGGACGCGCAGCGCTCCGCGGCCTCACCCGCGAACGTGCACTCCGCTCCTTTGCGATCGGGCTCTTCTTCACCGGCAACGCCGCCACTTACTATGGGAGCCTCACCTACATTGATGCTTCGCTCGCAGGGCTCATGACCTACGCCTTCCCAGCGATCGTCGCCGTGCTCTCCATCTTCTTTGCGCACGCACCGTCGGGTCCGCGCCCCTGGATCGCCCTCGCCATCGCCACCACGGGCGTCGTCCTTGGCGTGGGCGGTATCCCCGAAGCGAAAGAGCCGGCGTTGATTGGTCTCGTGCTCGGCGTCGCCTCACCGATCATCTACAGCTGCTACATCATCCTCGCCGCACGCCTCGGCGGTGAGACGAAGAGCGGCACCGGCGCCTCAGGCGGTGGCGGCACCTCACCACTCGCCGCCATCCCGCTCAGCCTCCTCGGTACCGCGGTGGGGATGTTCGTGCTGCGCGCCGCGCTCGGACGCGAGCTCTTGCCACTACCCATCCCCGACAGTGCCCTACTGCCGATCATCGGGGTCGCCACCATTGCGGGCATCATTCCGATTGGCGCCTTCTACATTGGCGCGCAGCGCCTTGGCGCCGCTCGTGCAGCACTGATCAGCACCGTAGAGCCGATCTTCACGATCGTGGCGGCCGGCTACCTCTTTAGCGAGAGCCTGACCGCGATTCAGCTGGTTGGTGGGGCGCTGATCCTCGGCGCCGTGCTGGTGGCGGAGTGGGGGGCGATTCGATCTGTGAGCCCGCGCCGAAGCCCAGCGCGAAAGCCAACGCGCTAGGCGATCACCTCGTGGCAGGCGCGGCAGCGCGCCTCGTACGTGTCATCACCAGCCATGCCGCCGATCACGATCAGTTCATCGTCGGCGCGTGCCGGCTTGCCATCGCGCAGCCGCTGGGTGCGCGTTGCCTCGTTTCCGCACACCACGCAGATCGCCGAGAGCTTTGTTACTTCGTCAGCTCGGGCCATTAGGTCGGGAATCGTGGCGAATGGCCGACCGGCGAAGTCTTGATCAAGGCCACTCACGATCACGGTTCGCGGTGCCCCAACGATCTCTTCAATAATGGCGGGAAGCTCTGGCCCGAAGAACTGGGCCTCCTCGATCGCCACCGCATCGGGGTTCAGGCGAGCCACCTCGTTGCGGATCGCCTCAGCATCTGGCGCCACCACGCTCGGGAAGCGGGTGCCCGTGCGGCTCACGACCTCTCCCGGGGCCAGGCGGGTGTCGCGGGCGGGGGTGATCAGGAGCACGCTCTGGCCAGCGATCTGCCGACGGGTGAGGAGGCGGACGACCTCGGCCGTCTTGCCACTGCTCATGCAGCCCGCAATCACGTGGAGCCAGGGTCGACGCGGAATAGGCATGGGCGGGATAGTAGCCGATCCCGTAACAATCGTCTTTTGTGGATAACCCGCCACAGAATTAACAGAGCGGTAACCAGTTGATTACGAAGCGTTGACGACGTCAGCAGAGGATGGTCTCGCGCCGAGTAATCGGCGGGTATGTGGCGCCTAGCCACAGTGAGTAACGAAGGAGTTGAACGTGAAGCTCAAGTCTCGCTTCAAGTTCGCCGTCACAGCAGCATTGACCCTCTCGGTCATGCTCAGCGGTGTCGCGAGCGCAACAGCACCAACCATCGACATTAACGCCGGCCCTGCCGGGGGGGACACAGAGGGCAAGATCGAAGGATCTGGCGCAACGTTCCCATGGGAGCAGTACAAGAGCTGGTTCACCTCGTTTACCGATGAGAATGCACTCTGCAATACAACCAGCTCCGACACCTGCACCGGCTACGAATTTTTCCACACCTCTGACGCGGACGGCCTCATCCTTGGCTACTCGGGCGGCGGCTCAGGCGCCGGCGAGAGCAACTTCTATGGCGCAAATCGCATGACCCAAACGCAGATGTTCTCTGGCACGGACGGCGTCCTCTCCCAGGCAACGAGGACCTCGATCGGAGCCGTAACGAACATTGGCACGAACTACACGGTCATCCCCGCAACTGCAGGGCCACTTGCCGTGGTCTACAACCTCCCAGGACTGAAGCAGAAGGTCTCTTCGACATCAACGAAGACGACCGCAGCAACGCTGCGCCTGAACGGCGAAGTGATGTGCGGAATCTATTCTGGCCAGATCCAGAAGTGGAACAACGCCAAGATCAAGGCGCTGAACCCGCTCGTTACGAATCTGCCATCGAGCGACATCAAGGTTGTTGGCCGAAGCGACAGCTCGGGCACGACATACGTCTTCACCTCGTATCTGGGTAAGGCCGCCACTGCTGCGCAGAAGCAGTGCGGTATGCACAGCAACTTTACCTCCAACACCGAAGCAGACTTCAATGACAGTCCAGCGTCTGGCACCGACTTTGCACCAACTAAGGTGCAGCCTGGGACGTATTTTGCAGCCATGCGAACTGCGGCTGGTGTCGCGGCAATCGTTGGCAAGAGCGGCAACGGTGGCATCGCTCCATATGTGAAGAACACGGTGGACTCAATCTCCTATGTTGAGAGCTCGTTCGCTGACAAGTATTCCTTGTCGACCGCTGCACTTGAGACGAAGAGCAAGTTCACGAGTGGTACGAACAAGAACAAGTTCAACTACCTGAAGCCAACCGCTGCTGGTGCAGTGGCCGCCCTTACCGCGCAAGCAGCCGTAGCCGGCCAGGATCCAATCAATCCAACCACGAGCTACGTTCAGCCAGTCTTTGCAACCGGCACTTCGTCGTACCCAATCGTTGGGTACTCGTGGTTGCTGCTCTACACAGACTTCCAGTCATCTACAAGTACGAATGTTGGTAAGGGCCAGGTCCAGGGCCTCGTGGCCTTCTTGAACTGGGCACTCACCTCCGGCCAGACTTCGACGTACCTCGCGCGGGGATACGTAGCACTGCCGGCCTCCGTGACGACCACGGCGATTGCGCAGCTGAAGACGATCAAGTGGGACGGGACCGCCGTCTGGCCATAAGTTCACGCTAGCCCGCGGAGTGCGGGCCTCTGGAGGGGTGGGCGATCGTCGCCCGCCCCTCCAGTCATCTACGGACTAACCGCACGAGCGACATCACGAACCGTTGATGGGAAGGAGTTGAAATGGCTGGACTGGAGCTACGACGAACCAGCGGGCTGTCGGCAGACAGCCTCTTTCGTCGCATCACTGGAACCGGCCTCCTCGTTCTCTTCATTGTGCTCATCGGCCTGGTCGTGGCCTTTGTCGGTTACAGCAATCCCCTGTGGACCATCCAGAGCCCTATCGACTTTCTGACCAGTTCAACCTGGTCAGCAGGGACGATTGATGAGAACGGTCAAGTGGCGAATGCCCTTTATGGGGCACTCGGCGCCATCTTCGGAACCGTCGCGACGAGTCTTATCGCGGTCCTCTTTGCGGCACCAATCGGAATCTTCGCGGCCATCTTCCTCGTGGAGTTCGCTCCGCCCCGCCTTGCTGCACCACTCACCTTCATTGTGGAGTTGATCGCTGCCATCCCTTCCGTGGTCTTTGGGCTTTGGGCGGCTGGTGATCTCTCAAATCGACTCCGCGACACGATCGAGTGGTGGATTGCGTCGTCATTCGGGCATTTCATCCCCTTCCTCTCAGAAGATCCGGAATCTCCTGCAGCGGACAGTGTGTTCCGCGCCGGATTCCTCTTAGCGATCATGATCCTTCCGATGGTGGTTGCCGTGAGCCGTGAATTCATCCGCTCCGTTCCAATCTCGCTCCGCGAGGGGTACATCGGCATGGGTGCCACCAAATGGGAGGTCATCCGCGACGTGATCCTTCCAACTGCGCGAATCGGCCTCATCGGCGGCATACTACTTGCGCTCGGTCGTGCCATTGGCGAAACGGTCGCCGTCACCATGGTGATTGGCAACGCGGAGGGCATCCCATCGTCGCTTTTCCAGCCTGGCCAAACAGTTGCCAGCAAGATTGCCTCCAACATTGGTGAGGCATCGGGTGAGATCGCGATCGGCGCAATCGCCGCCCTCGGCCTCTCGCTCTTCCTGCTGACAACGGTGATCAGTCTTGTGGTGCGCGTACTCGTCCGTCGATTCGCTGTGAGAGGGGGGCGAGTATGAGCATCTCTGCAGACTCAATTGCGAAGGTCTTAACCCAACCAACCTCCGGTGAACACGCGCGGCAGCGCGTCAACTGGACGATGCGCATCATCGTGGGCGTCGCCGCCATATTGGCGATCCTACCGCTCATCGCACTCATTCTCTTTGTGGTGCTCAAGGCTGCGCCGTACCTGGTTCCATCCTTCTTTTTCAACAACCCGCTCGATACGGAGCCGGGCATTCTCAATGCGATCGTCGGATCACTCCAGCTGACTGGGCTCACGGTGCTCATCAGCGGGCCGATCGGCATTGCTGGCGGGGTGTACCTTTCCGAGTTCGCCTCGCCCCGAGTGGTTGCCGTCGGCGAGACCGTGATCGATGTAATGCTTGGGGTCCCGAGCATTGTCGCTGGTGTGTTCGCCTATCTCATTTTAGTGCCAGTGCTGGGCTTCTCAGGCTGGGCCGCGGTTGCAGCGCTCTCCATCCTCACGGTGCCGATCATGATGCGCTCAACCCAAGAGGTGCTGCGGCTGGTGCCGCAGGCGATTCGCGAGGCCTCGTTGGCGCTCGGCGTGCCAGTGTGGAAAACCGCCCTCTTCGTGAGCGTACGGACTGCACTTCCTGGCATCCTCACCGGCGTGATTCTCGCCTTTAGCCGTGCCCTCGGCGAAACGGCGCCGCTTCTGATGACGGCCCGAGGCACCAACGCGGAGAACTGGCTCGATTTCAGCACCACTATGAACGCGATGCCGATTGTGATCTATCAGTATGCTGCCGCGGCGAGCGATCTTCTGATCGGGCAGGCGTGGGCAACGGCGCTGATCTTGATGGTCATCGCACTCACCATTAACGTGCTGGTTCGAGGCCGAACCGTCAATAGCAGAACAGCGTAAGGAGGGGCAACATGGCAACCGAGAAGCGAAGCACCAATTCTTCACCAGCGGGTGCAAAAGACGAACTCGCCCAGGCTGCGGCACGACCCGCAGCGCAGGCAACCTCCCGTGCTGCCGCCAGCGAGACTGATGCCGGCCGCCTGGTCCTTGAGAACGTCTCAGCACGGTACGGCGCGTTCCGCGCTGTGAAGGATGTGACGTTGGCGGTTCGACCAAAGAGCGTCACCGCTCTCATCGGGCCATCGGGCTGCGGAAAGTCCACGCTGATTCGTACGATCAATCGCATGCACGAGACGCTCCCAGGTGCAACCGTCTCTGGCTCCATCTCGCTTGACGGCGTTGACCTCTACAGCTCAAACGTGGATCCCGTTCGTGCCCGCCGGGTCGTGGGGATGGTCTTCCAGAAGCCGAACCCGTTCCCAACGATGTCGATTAGCGAGAACGTTTCGAGTGGACTTCGCCTGACCGGCGGAACGTCAAAATCCGAGATTGAGGGGATCGTCGAGGATTCGCTCCGCCGCGCAGCGCTCTGGGACGAGGTAAAGGAGAAGCTCAAGCAACCTGGGACATCCCTCTCAGGCGGGCAGCAGCAGCGTCTCTGCATTGCGCGCACCATTGCGGTGAAGCCGCGTGTCGTGTTGATGGACGAGCCGTGCTCGGCGCTTGATCCGGTCGCCACCCTCAAGATCGAGGAGCTGATCCGTGATCTTGCTGCGGAGTACACGATCGTGATCGTCACGCACAACATGCAGCAGGCGTCGCGCGTCTCCGATGAGACCGCCTTCTTCTCGATGGACGACGATCGAGCGGGTTACCTCGTTGAGACTGGCCCAACCGCAGAGATGTTCACGAATCCGAAGCAGGCGCTGACCGAAGGCTACATTCAGGGGCGATTCGGGTGACCAAACGTCACAGCATCGTCGCTCTTCTCTCCATCGCGCTGATCGCAGTTGCGTGCCGACCCCCAGTCGGTGGGAGCGTGGAGCCGTCTGCCTCATCGATCGCCGGTGAGCTTCGCCCCTCCAAAGAGATTGCCGTAACGGTGCATTTGCCTGGCGCCCCAGACGTGTTGACGGCGCCACTCGCCTACGCCGCCGCCTCCGAAACGATTGCTGCGGCAGGCATCACGCTGGACCAGGTTGCTCCAACCGCTGGCGAGGCCCCATTCCCCCTCGTGGCCTCCAAGTCGCGTCTCCAGCTGTACATCGCCACGCCAGATGCCGTGGTCGCATCTGCAACCGCACGCGAGTCGTTGGTCATGATCGCCAATCTGCAGCAGAAAACTTCAATGGTGCTCGTTGCCCCCGCCTCAGGAGCCGCCACCGCGGCGGATCTGAGCGGCTCGACGATTCTGGTTCAGGGCATTGTTGGCGACGAGGTGCCGCTCCTGGCTCTGCTCGCGCGTGAGGGTGCCGAGAACGTGACTGCAAAATTCCCAGCGGACTCGTCTGTTCCCCTTGACCTCACCCCGCTCTATGACGGGACCTACGCCGCCGCCTTTCTGACGCAGTACGACGGCCTCGCACGTGCCCAAGAATTCATCTCACGAAAGAGCGGGCTCCCCGTTGGCCCTGACGGCATCAACGTGATTAATCTCGGTGACACTTCCGGCGTTCGCGGCCTTGCGATCTGGATGGAGAAGAGCGCCATCGCAGATGAAGATTTCAGCATCGCAGCAGCGCTTATTCTGATTGGGCTCACCGACGGACTCGCCTTCTGCAGAGATCAACCGAGTGAGTGCGCGGCAGTCTTCGAACAGGGTGGTGAGACGGATCGATTCGGCGACAGCCTCGCCTGGTCAATCGACCAATTCAACGCCTCCATCTGGCCGGCGCCACAGGGTGTCCTTGACGTGTCAACAGTTGCCATCAGCGGACTTGCGGTGAACAAGACCATTCTCGAGCGTGCCATCGCCAACCTACCGGCAGAGATCGATCGTATCGGCGAGAGCTGGGCACCAAGCGGGATCGCACTACCGCTGGAGTAGCTCATCGGCGTTATCCACTGGGTACACCAATTCGCTTAGGATCTGCGCCCGCCTAATAACCCGCTCGTAGGAGTCGGTATGCAAACACAGGGAGTTCTCTTGACGTCACGTCACGCCGTGCGGGCGGTGGTGGTGGCGGGTGCGCTCGTAATTGGCGCAACGGTCGGTCGAACCAGCGCCGCATTCACTGCGACGACGCCCGTCACTGGCGGAGCCACCTCGGGAGTCGTCTCGTTGAGTACGGTTGGCGTCCAGCAGCTCACCTTCGGTGGCGCAACGCTGACCAACATTGGCCCGGGCGCCACCTTCACGCAAACCATCACGGTGCTGAATGAATCTACCGTGACGACGCCATCAAACCTGACCGAGATCGCGGTATGGAGTGATATCACTGGTACGTCACCCGCCCCCTCTGGACTTGGCGCTGCACTGCAGGTAACGATCACGCGCAGCATTGGCGGTGGGGGCGCGGAGACGCTCTATTCCGGCGCACTGAACGGTCTCTCGGCGTACGGCTCATTTGCAGCGCCGATCGGTGCGGTATGGAGCTCACAGAATGGTGGTGCGGTGACTGGTGTGACGGCAAAGAGTGCGGCCTACACGTTCACCTTCACGTTGCCAGCAAGTGCCACTACAGGCGCTGACTCTTCGGTTGCTGCGACCTTCACCTTCGAGGCGCGCAACAAGACCCAGTGAGCAGAGCCCGCTGGTGCGCCGCCGCGCTCACGCTTCTCCTTGCAACGCAGCTTGCCGGACTGCGAATGCTCGTTATTTCAGGAAACTCAATGTCGCCAAGCATTCGCGATGGTGACCTGGTCCTCACCGCGCGACTGTGGCGAGGCGGTGAGGTGGGCGATGTGGTGTTGGTGGAGCGACCGAGTGATGGTCAGTTGCTTCTACACCGCGTCATTCAGCGGGGTGCGGGGTGGCGTCGAACACAGGGTGACGCCAGCCTCAGCCCCGACGCCGAGCGCATCTCCGACGCGGCGGTGCTAGGTGGGCTCGCCGCCGTCATCCCCACCGGCCTCATCACCTCGTTCCCGCTCGACCTCGTTGCGGCACAGTTCAGCGCCGGGAGGCGCATCAACGTGGGCATCACCTCCGCGCTAGGGGCGCGCGTGGAGATGAGCGGCCCAATGTTGGTGGGTGCCGATGCGCACGGCCAGCTCCTCCCTGGAGGACGGGCAACGTGGACGCTGACGCTCACGCCGTGCCCAACGGGGGTGGCGGGCGAGTGTGCTGGCACCACCAATACACTGCGCGTTGATCCGGACCGATTCGCGCCGATCGCGACGAGTGGCATGGCCCGATCACTGCGGCTTACCAGCACCTGTCGCCCAGTTGGCAGCACAACCTGGACCGCTTCCGCTGACCTCTTCACTGCAGCGTGGAGTGCGGCGAATCTTGCAACGGGGCGACTCGCGTCACTCTCTGCGGGCGCCGCCGCGAGCGAGTGCCAGATCCAAGTAACCCTCCTCGGGAGTATCACTGCCGCCAATGCGACCATCTCACTCCCGCTGCGCTGGGGGCCAGAGTGAGTCGGCACCGTTTGTGGCTGCGAGTTGCCGTGCCACTCGCGCTCATCGCCCTAGCAACCTCGGGCGCCGCCTGGTCGCCTCGGCTCGACCTATCGCTCACCTCTGGCGCGTGGGGCGCTCCTGGTGGCGTCAACAGCGGGCTCCTCCTCTGGTACGACACCGCAGAGGCGGGAACCATGGCGCTCTCGTCGCGCCTTCGCTACTGGTTCGACAAGTCGGGCCAAGCGCAACACGCGCCCGTAAGCGCAGGACCATATCAACCCTACCCAACGGCGACAGCGGGAGTGACCGGCCTGCAGTTCAGCGGTGCGGCGGTGCAGTTGCCAGCCAGCATCCCCTTAGAGCCGATGACGGTAATGCTGGTCTTTCGACAAAGCAACGATGGGCTCAGCCATCCGCTCATGGGGAGCAGGACTCGCTTCTCTGGTATCACCATGGAGTCCGGTCGGCTACGGATGTACAGCAATGGTCAATCGGTTGGCGCGACAACTGCTCGTACTGTCACCGGACTGACCATCACTACGGTGCGCACCACTGCAGGAGCGGCTGACGCCTTTCAGTACAACGGTGGGGCGGAGACGGCCTTCAACATCACAACGACAGAGAGCATGAACTGGATCGGCGGGATGTTCGTTGCGGGGACAGCGAAGTATTTCGTCGGCACCATCATGGAGGTGGTGATTTGGGGGCGGTCGCTTTCACCGAGTGAGCTGCAGGCGGCACATCGCGCGCTTGGTGCGAAGTGGGGGATCAGCGTCCCTTGAAGGGCCGTCAAAGGCTATGAGGGCAAGATCGCGGCCGAGGCCGTATCGAGGAGCCATATTGCCGTTGGGACCAGCGCCGCCTTCGCTGGCGCGTCGATGACTGCTGTTGTGCTGTTGAAGATGCGCGCAAGCGCTTCGGCCTTCCCAGCGCCAGGGGCCAGGGCAAGCACCGCACGGGCGCCCGTGATCGCGCCGAGCGAGAAGGAGAGGCGCGGCAGGTGTGGCTCAATGTGGGTGGGGGCTGGGACACCCGCGGCGACCGGCGCCCCGTCGAGGGCGAGGGGCGAACCAGGGAAGACGCTCAGGCAGTGGCCGTCGCCGCCAATGCCGATGAGCACCAGATCGAAGATGGGGAAGCCCGCCGACGTATGCGGCACCCCAGCGCCACGCAGCTCCTCGAGGTAGGCGCTCACGGCGGTTGGTGCGTCAGCGGCGCTTGTTGGCCAAGGGTGCACGGCGCTTGGCGAAAGCGGTGAGGGAGCGCCATCGGCGCTTGCACTCAGCATCTGGGTGTCGAGCGGGTAGATGTTCGAGAGCGGGTCGGCACGTGGCACAAAGCGGTCATCGCCGAACCAGATCTGCGTCTGCGTCCACGGCATGCGGGCGGCTCGTGCTGGCTCACGCAGTGCGCGATAGAGCGCCGCCGGAGTTGAGCCGCCAGTGGTACAGAGATGGAAGACTCCACGCGCGGCCACGGCAGTGGTTGCCGCTTCAATCACTCGGTCCGCAGCTGCCTCTGCAACGCCCTGAGCGTCGCGCAGGATACGAACCGTCGGGCCGCTCATCCGATTAGCAGGCTCATGGTGCGGAGAATTGCCGGAGAGAGTGGGTCCACTTCGCCGAACTCGAGCGACTCACTCAGTAGGGATGACTCGGTCCAACGTGGTGCCTGGAAGGTTCGCTCATGTACCACTGCTCCGTTGATCTTGGCGATTGCACGGGTGGAGGTTGAGTCGGCACGAACCTCAAGATCAAAGTGATCACCACGTCGATCCGCAGCAATGCGCACGGCGATCGTTGTGCCCGTACCGAGCACCGAATCAACAGGGTTCAACTCAACCGCGATTGGCTGTCGCGCTGGATCGCGGAGCTTGGCACGCCACCCAGCGTCATCGCCCAGGTGCAGCGGCGTCTGGATTGAGGCCTTGATCCGCGAGGCGAGCCACGCCACGTGATACGCAGGGCGCACGACGTTGATGGAGGCACTGTCCCCCTTCCCTCCCGAGTAGTCAATAGAGATCGTGTTGATGGCGTTCAGGAAGGGTGCGGCTGATACGTCGTCAAACATGGTGGCGATAGAGTCACGCCACCGCCCCTGGCGCAGGAGCGCAAAGTCCGTGAGTGCAACTCCAGCGTTTTCAGCCGCCGCGGAGAGAGAACGAATCGTTGCAAGTCCGTCGCCTGGCTGCGTGGCGCCGTCAATGATGACGCGGTCAACACCGCGAAGGAGCTGCCGCACATCACTCTCTGCCGCGTTTACTGGGGCATCCCACCAGAGAAGTGTCGGCAGGTCATGGAGCGAGAGTGGTGGCACGATGCTGGCGAGATGATGCGCCGCGGGACCGCCAACATCGATCCAGAGCAGCTCGGTGCAGGCGGAGGTGCCGTCACCACGCGGCGTGACGGCGCAGAAGACCTCAAGTCGGGCGGCAAAGGTGGCTGGACCCTCTGGGTCGCGCGGAACGATGAAGAGGGTGCGCGACGGGTTGCGCGGTAGCGTCGCCATGATGGATGCCGCGTGCGTAGCGCGCTCTGCACCGCTGGCAACCACGGCAAGGTTCATCACACCGGTACGCACGGCGAGCGGTTCGCCTGTGGTTGAATCTGCAGGTGAGTCAGAGACAAGGAAGCGGCGCGCCTCGCTGCTCGCCCAGAGCTTAGCGAGGAGCTCCTCGGCTTCAGCGACGGTGGTGGCGCTCGAGGTCCAACGCAGTGTTGAGGCGAGGATGGAGTTAAGGCCCATCAGTGTCTCGCCCCCGCCGGCTTAGAGGCGGCGCCAGCGGCGCCCCTCTCGTGTAAGGAGCTCGTCTGCCGCCTCGGGACCCCAGGTCCCCGACGTGTAGTTCGGCATCTCTGGCTCTGGGCCGGCCACCCAGGCATCGATGATCGGATCAACGATCCGCCAGGCCGCCTCAACCTCGTCGGCGCGCGTGAAGAGCGACGCATCGCCCAACAGTGCGTCAAGGATCAGCGTCTCGTAGGCGTCGGGGCTCTCCACAGTGAAGGCGGAGCCGTAGGCGAAGTCCATGTTTACTGGGCGAACGTCGATCCCCAAGCCAGGGACCTTCGCTGCGAAGCGGAGTTGAATTCCCTCGTCAGGCTGAATGCGAATGACGAGCAGGTTCGGCTCCGGCTCATCCCCAACCGTGGGAAAGAGACGCTGCGGTACATCCTTGAACTGGATGGCGATCTCGGTGGCCCGCTTCGGGAGGCGCTTTCCGGCGCGCAGGTAGAAGGGGACGCCCGCCCAACGCCAGTCGTCAATCTCAAGTCGAGCGGCAACGAACGTTTCGGTTTCGCTGGCGGAGTCGACCGCTGGCTCGCTGCGGTAGCCGGGCGTTTCGGTGGCACCAACCCAACCTGGGCCGTACTGACCGCGAACCACCGATTGATCAACCTCCTCAATTGGGATCTGCCGAATCGCACGGAGCACCTTCACCTTCTCATCGCGCAGGGCTTCAGCCTCGAGATTCGCTGGTGGCTCCATCGCCACAAGGGTGAGCAGCTGAAGGAGGTGGTTCTGCAAGATGTCGCGCAGCGCGCCCGTCTCCTCGTAGAAGGCGCCACGCCCCTCAACGCCGATTGACTCTGCCACGGTGATCTGCACATGGTCGATATAGCGGCGATGCCAGATCGGCTCAAAGATCAGGTTGCCGAAGCGGAAGATCAAGATGTTGCGCACCGTCTCCTTGCCAAGGTAGTGGTCGATGCGATAGACCTGCGACTCGCGGAACACCTTGCCAACCTCGCGGTTGAGCTTTACCGCCGTCTCAAGGTCACGGCCGAACGGCTTCTCAATAACGATGCGACGCCAGCCACTATCGGCCTTCTCGTGATCGAGCCCTGCAGCACCAAGCCCTCGCACGATCTCTGGGAACGATGAGGCCGGAGTGGCGAGGTAGTAGAGGCGATTCCCATCTGTGCCGGACTCCGTGTCGATGGCGGCAAGTTTCGTTGACAGCGATGCGTATGCATCTGGTTCATCGAATCCGCCCTGGTGGTAGGTGATGCGCGAAGCGAACGCCGCCCACCGCTCATCGTCTACAGGGGTGATGCGCGCATGCTTATCGAGAGAGGTACGTAACGCCGTACGAATCTCTTGATCGCTGAACGGTCGTCGACCAAAACAGACGAGTGCGAATCGCTCTGGCAGCAGGTTGCCGATCCAGAGGTGGAAGAGTGCGGGCACCACCTTTCGGTGTGCAAGGTCACCCGTCGCGCCGAAGAGGACCACCACATGGGGATCAGGGACACGCTCAATGCGTAGACCGACGCGCAGGGGGTTCTTCTTACCCCTCTTTGCCGCAGGCTTTCGCGTCTTGCGGCCGAGCCGCAAATCACGAATTGTCGCGTGTCCATCTGCGGGAGTTTGCGGACTCACTCCGACTTTACCGAGTGGCCACCGAACTGATTGCGCAGCGCAGCGAGCACCTTGGCCGAGTACGAGTCGTCCTGTCGCGAACGGAAGCGTGTCAGCAGTGAAAGGGTGATGAGCGGGGCTGGCACATCAAGGTCGATTGCCTCCTGTACCGTCCAACGGCCCTCGCCCGAGTCGGCGACCCAGCCCTTGATCCCCTTCAGGTCGCTACCTTCGGCGCGGAAGGCGCGCGCGGCGAGCTCAAGGAGCCAGCTGCGGACGACCGAGCCCTGCATCCAGAGGTCGCTCACCTTGGCGAGATCGAGCTTGTAGCGCGACTTCGCGAGGATCTCAAACCCCTCGGCGTACGACTGCATCATCCCGTACTCAATACCGTTGTGCACCATCTTCACGTAGTGGCCAGCGCCCGAGCCGCCGCAGTGCATGTAGCCGTCCTTTGGCGCGAGAGTGATGAAAATTGGCTCAAGCGCCTTTACTGGCTCAGCGTCGCCGCCGACCATCATGCAGTAGCCGTTCTCGAGGCCCCACACGCCACCAGAGGTTCCAGCGTCAATGAAGTGAATGCCGTGACCGGCGAGCTTCTCGTGTCGGCGGATGGTGTCGTGGAAGTTGGAGTTGCCGCCATCAATGATGGTGTCGCCCTTAGTGAGAAGGGGGATCAACTCATCGATCATCGCCTCGGTGGCATCACCGCTCGGCACCATGACCCAGACGCGCTTTGGGGAGGTCAGGCTGTCAACCAGCTCCTTCACGGTGTAGGTCGGCTTGGCACCCTCTTTTGCGACCTCATCGGTCTTCTCACGGGAGCGGTTCCAAATTGCCACGTCGTGGCCGCTTCGGACCAGTCGCCTCACCATGTTGGCGCCCATCTTGCCGAGGCCGATAAATCCGATCTGCATGTTCTCCCCCTTCACTATTGGTCTTCGTACCTACCGATGCTAGCGAACTGCGAGCACCCGTTCGATGAGCGCCGTAAGGCGCGTGAGCCCAGCGTCTGGATCGTCGCCCAGGTGCACCCGCAGCACGGGGAGCCCGTGGTCGGCGAGCGACCGAACGTCGCCGAGCGCCTGAGCGTCAATGAGCTGGCCGAAGCTGTATGGCCGCCCTGGGATCGCGAGGTCTCGTGGGTGGCCAGCGACGATCTGCAGGAACCAGCCGATCGGCGCCCCACCCTTATGGAGCTGCCCGGTGGAGTGCAGGAAGCGTGGGCCAATGCCAACCGTGGTGGCTCGCCCCGTTGCGTCACGCACGGCCAGGCGCAGCTTGGTCAGCGCCGCGGTGCGCGCCGGGGTGCTGGCGATATACGCCTGGATGCCGATGTAGCCGCGCGCGCCGAGTCGATCGAGCTGACCGGCAATCAGCCGCTCTGCGTCGTCGGCGAGAGCGGCTGGGAGCGCATCGTCGACCCACAGCTGCAGGCCGTCGACCGAGCACTTCACAGGCAGTTCTGGAAGCGCATCGCTCGCCGCGAGTTCGGCAAGAACGTTGGCCGTATTCGTCTTCGACTCGGTGACGTTCGGCTCATCGAACGGATTGATGTTGAGAACAGCACCAGCGAATGCGGTCGCGACCTCCCAGCGCACGAACTCTCCACCAAGGTCAATGCGATCGTTGAGCGTCCACTCCAGCACTGGATGCCCTGCGGCAGCGAGTGCGTCGAGACGTGCCTCAACAGCGGAGCCATCGGCGCAGCGTGGCGCCGTGCCGCCATCCAACTTGATGCGCACAAAGAGTCGATCGTCGCCGTACACACTCACGGCGCCGAGCGGCTCGCCATCAACCGGCACCACACCAACGCCGTGCTTTCCTGTGCTCTCGGCAACGAGCTGCTCAGCCCACGCACCGAAACCATCAATTGGTTCGTCAACGATGAGCGTCGCCTTGTCGCGACCCTCGCGTGCCAGCGCGCCCATGATGCAACCGAGTGCAAGGGCATGATTCCCCGCTGGCTCTGGATCACGGCTCTGCGCCACTGCTGCGCTCCCCGAAGCGAGGAGCGGATCAAGATCAATGCCGAGCAGCGCCGCGGGCACGAGGCCAACAAAGCTGAGGGCGGAGTATCGACCGCCAATGTCGGCGGGATTCAAGAAGAGGCGACTTGTATTGACTACCTTCGTGACTCCGTCAACGCACGGCGACGGGTCACTGATGGCAGCGAAGTTTGCCGTTGGCTCCTGCGTGGAGCCCGTTGCAGCGAGCTGTTGCTGATTGAGTTCGTATGCATAGGCGGCGAAGGAGAGCGTCTCGGTGGTGGTGCCAGATTTGCTCGCCAATAGGTAGTAGCAGCTCTCTGGGCTCAAACCTTCGACGGCAGTGCGTACCGCCTCCGGGTCGGTGGAGTCGCAGATACGCGCCTTCCCCCAGTCGGTGATGTCGGCAAACGCACGCGCGAGCACTTCGGGGGCGAGCGATGAACCGCCCATGCCAGCAACGACGAAGTTGGTCACGCGTGATGTTGCGCCAGCGACCGGCGCATCGCCGAATGCTTCGAGCGACGGGATCTCTGTGGTGAAGTGGTCTGGTGCATCGAGCCAGCCGAGACGATTCGCGATCTTCTCCTGCACCTCGACGTCGTTGCTCCAGAGCGTTGCATCGCGTGCAGCAAGTCGTACCGCCCACTCGCCAGTGCGGGCGCGGTCAAAGGTGCTCTCAATTGCTGCCAGGTCTGAGGCTCGTCCGATGCGAGCGCGGAAGGGGAGTCGTGGCTCAGCGCTCACGACTGCTCCTCTTCGATGTCGGCAACTTTCGCTGTGCGGCGGAGGTATCGCTCCTCGCTGCTCGGCTCGGCCTGCAAGAAGGCGGCGAGCGTCTCGAGCGCCATATCAAGAGAGATGATGTTCGCGCCGAAGGCGAGCACATTCATGTCGTCGTGCACCACCCCCTGTCGGGCCGAAGCTGGATCGTGCGCGATGGAGGCGCGAATGCCGTGGAACTTGTTCGCGGCGATCGTCACGCCGATCCCCGAGCCACAGATCAGCAGGCCGCGATCGGCCTGGCCGGCGATCATGCGCTCGGCCACGGCACGTGAGGAGTCGGGGTAATCGTCGGTTGGGTCACTCCCATCGCCACCAAGGTCGGCGACGCTCCAGTCAGGGGCGATCTCAGCAATCCGGGCAACGATCGCCGCCTTTAGGGCAGCACCCGCATGGTCGGCGGCAACGGCAAGGCGGCGTGCCACCTCAGCGAACCTGATGCCCGTCGTGCAGGTGTGGCGTCGGAACGACGCCGCGCACGCTGCCCGCGAGCACGCCCTTGGCGATCTCGACGATGCGCTCAGGGGTGAAGCCGAACTCCTTGAAGAGGATTGGCGCTGGGGCTGAGGCGCCGAAGCGGTCCATCGCAATGATGGCGCCGTCGGTGCCCGACCAACGATCCCAGCCCAAGCTCACACCCGCCTCAATGGCGACGCGCGCACGGAGTGCCGCTGGGAGCACCGACTCGCAGTACGCCGCGTCCTGCTCGCCGAAGAGTTCTGGGCAGGGCATCGAGACGACGCGCGTCGGTGTGCCGGCAGCCTCCAGCTGTTCCGCCGCCGCAACGGCGAGGTGCAACTCCGAGCCGGTCGAAATCAAGATCATCCTTGGCGCGCCTGTTGCCTCGCGAAGCACATATGCGCCACGTCGTACGCCTGCAGCCGCTCCAGTAATGGAGCCGGCGAGTACGGGCAACTTCTGTCGCGTGAAGGCGAGCACGGTTGGCGCATGACGTCGCTCAACGGCAACACCCCACGCCGCCGCGGCCTCGTTCGGATCACCAGGTCGGAAGAAGCGCACGTTCGGAATGGCGCGCAGCGCCGCGTAGTGCTCGACCGGCTGGTGTGTTGGGCCATCTTCACCAAGACCAATTGAGTCGTGGGTGAAGACAAAGATGCTACCGAGGTTGGCGAGTGCTGCAAGGCGCAGTGCGCCACGCAGATAATCGCTAAAGGTCAGGAAGGTTGCCACAAATGGAATCAAGCCACCGTGATACGAGATGCCGTTCGCAATCGCTGCCATCGCATGCTCGCGCACGCCGTAGCTGATGTTGCGGCCCGACTCGGTGGCGGTGAACTTGCCACCACCATGAATGTCGGTGAGGTTCGACTCCGAGAGATCGGCGCTGCCGCCAATCAACTCTGGAAGCACAGCGCCGAGCGCCGTAATACTCGACTGGCTGACGTTGCGCGTTGGTGCATCGCCACCGAGTTCGTACTTCGGTAGCGCGCTCTTCCAACCAGCGGGAAGAGTTCCCGCCATGCGGCGCTGCAGTTCAGCGGCCTCAGCCGGGAAGGCGGTGGCGTAGGCGAGCAGCTGCTTAGCGTGCGCGGCAACGAGCGTGGCACCGTGATTACTGCGCTCCTTATATAGAGCGGCAACATCGGCAGGCACCGCAAAGGTTGCATCGGGATCAACGCCGTAGGCGGCCTTGGTGAGCTTCACCTCGTCGACACCGAGTGGCGCGCCGTGCGACTTCTGGCTCCCCGCCTTGTTTGGTGAACCGAAGCCAATCACCGTGCGCACTGCAATCAAGCTCGGCCGCTCGTCGGCGATCGCCCAATCAATGGCGCGATCAATCGCCTCAATGTCGTTGCCATCTTCGACGCGGGCGGTGTGCCAGCCGTAGGCATCAAAGCGCTTCAGGACATCCTCTGACCAGGCGGTGGCGGTTGGCCCGTCGAGTTGGATCAGGTTGTCGTCCCAGAGGTAGATCAACTTGCTGAGCTTCAGGTGCCCGGCGAGCGATGCGGCCTCAGCAGCGATCCCTTCTTGCAGGTCGCCGTCAGAGACGATGGCAAAGACACGGTGGTCAATGACGGTATGCCCTGGGCGGTTGAACTCTTCGGCGAGGCGGCGCTCTGCGATTGCCATGCCGACGCCGTTGGCGAATCCCTGGCCGAGCGGCCCGGTGGTGGCCTCGACGCCAGCGGTTAGGCCGAACTCTGGGTGCCCTGGTGTGAGCGAGCCCCACTGGCGGAAGGCCCTGAGGTCGTCAAGGGTCAGGCCGTAGCCCGCGAGATGAATGAGCGAGTAGAGGAGTGCGCTCGCATGTCCGTTAGAGAGGAGGAAGCGGTCGCGGTTGAACCAGCCTGGCGTTGCTGGTGCATGGCGAAGGTGTCGTGACCAGATGGTGTGCGCCATTGGCGCGCAGCCCATCGGAGCCCCTGGGTGCCCACTGTTGGCTGCCTGCACCGTATCGATCGCGAGGGTGCGAATCGTGGTGACGGCCGACTGGTCGAGGCGCTGATCCATGGGTCTCTCCATCCATCAATAGGCAGGTAGGCCGTCGGCGCGGAGCTGCTCACGTGCGCCTTGGTGCTGCAGGGAGATTGTAGACTCACTGCACGCGCGCCGTTGCCACCGAGTGACAACGCAGCACCACCCTTCAGAAGGAGGAGAGATGTCGGGATCGGCCTCGCCTGCAGCCGTTGACGCGACGGGAGTCGGCCGCGTCTTTCACGCGAAGGGCGGCCCGGTCACCGCACTGGACGGCATCGACCTGCGCATTGAGCCTGGTGAGCTCTTCGGGGTGCTCGGCCCAAATGGCGCGGGGAAGAGCACGCTGATCAAAATCCTGAGCACCCTTCTCCTTCCGAGCACCGGATCCGCATCCATCTTCGGCCTTGATGTCGTCACCGAAACGGCACGCGTGCGCCGGATCATGAACCTGGTCGCCGGCGGTGACTTCTCTGGGTACGGCCTACTGAAGGTTCGTGAACAGCTGGCGATGTTCGCCCAGTTCTACGGCCTGCCGTACCGCGAGGGGATGGCGAAGGTCGATGCGCAGCTCGCCGCGTTCGGCATCGATGACATTCGTGACCGCAAGATCAGCGCCCTCTCGACCGGGCAGCGCCAGAAGCTGAACTTTGCGCGATCGTTCCTCAACGATCCATGGATCCTCTTTCTTGATGAGCCAACAATCGGCCTTGACGTCTCGGCCGCCCGCGACGTGCGCGATCGCGTGCGAGCCTTCCAAGCGGAGCAGCCTGGTCGAACCGTACTGCTCACAACGCACTACATGGCAGAGGCGGATGAGATGTGCGATCGCATCGCCATCGTTGACCATGGGCGCATCTTGGCGCAGGGGACACCAACAGAGTTGAAGCGCATGGTGCAAAAAGATGCACTCTTCATCGTTGGCATTGATGCGCTGCCAACAACAATGCCCATGGATGCACTCCGTGCCCTTCCCGGCGTGATCTCTGTCGCGGCGCGAGACGCCGATGGCACCGACGCCTCTGGCGTCGGTTCGCCCATGCTGCGACTCGCGATCGGCCTGAAAGAAGATGCTGCGCTCGGCGGTGTGATCAGTGCGCTTGCTGCAGGAGGTGCGCACCTACGAGAGATCTCGAAGAGCGAGCCGACACTTGAAGAGGTCTTTGTGCAACTCGTCGGTCGAGGCATTAGCGAATCAGATGAGACGAGCAATGGGTAACAGCATTGTCGGCGCCGAGGCCACCGCACTCATCTCGCGCATTCACCAAGAGGCCACCTGGAGCTTGGGTCGCCGAACGCGCCACGCCTTCACCTCAGTGCTGGCACGCGCCTATCCGCGCGTGATCGGTGCAGCGCGCGAGCCATCGTGGCTCTTCTTCGACCTTGTCTTCCCGATTCTCGGCATGTGTTCCATCGTCTTCCTGCTCCGCTCTCGTGGCGTCGATGAGGCCTGGATCGGCTCCACGATCTTGGCGACAGCACTCCTCTCATTCTGGATCTCCGTGGTTTGGATGATGGGGGCGCAGTTTCACTGGGAGCGCGACTCCGGGAACCTCCTCCTCTACATCACCGCGCCCGTTGGCCTGGGCGCGATTGCGCTCGGCATGGCGATCGGCGGCGCCCTTGGGGTGGTGATTCGGGCGGTGATCATCACGACCGCGGGCGTGCTCCTCTTCGGAGCGAAGTATCAGGTCGCTGATCCGCTCCTGCTTGCGCTGGTGATTCTGGCGGGGGTGGCGGCGATGTATTCGCTCGGCGTCTGTCTCTCCTCGATCTTTTTGATTTCAGGTCGCGAAGCAGATCACCTCGGCAGCCTATTGAACGAGCCTATGCAGCTGCTGGGTGGCGTCTACGCACCAGTTCGTTCAATGGGTACCGCAGGAGTGGTCGCACTCGGCATCTTGCCGCTCGCCCCCGCGATTGACGCCCTACGCCAGGTCGCGGTGCCCCAACTCGCTGCGACAGGAATCTTGCCTGTCGGCGTTGAGCTCCTGATTCTGCTGGTGATGACGATCGTCTTTGGTGTGATCGGGCGAGTACTGCTCGCCCACATTGAGCGCGTTGGTCGTGCCGGTGGAAAGTTGTTGGCGCGTGCCGATTAGCGCAGGTTCCGCACCAGAGGTGCGACGGTTCGGCCCGCTGCGCGGCGGCGCTGCAGATGCCGCTCGCTCCCTTGTCGCCTCGGCGCGACTCGCGTGGGCGATTGAGGGGAACTGGGCGGAGCCGATCTATCTCGCCGCGTTCCTCATCGTTCGGCCGCTTGCATTTCTTGGACTCTTTCTCGCCGTCCTGAGCATTGGTGGATCGCTGAACGTTGCGACGATTGGATTTGTGGTGATCGGTCAGGCCGTCTTCCAGATCGTTAGCGCAGCACTTGAGGGCCCAACGCATGCGCTACTCGACGACCGCGAGCGCTACCGCACGATTCGCTACATCTTTGCAACGCCATCGTCGCTGCTGCCTGTCTCCATTGGTCGCTCGTTGGTGAAGGCCAGCATTGCGGGGTTTAGTGCCCTCATCGTGATCGGCGCAGGGATGCTGCTCGGTGTGCCAATGCGCGCGGGCGGGCCAGACCTGCTGCTATTTGCGGCGGTGCTGCCACTCGGGCTCCTCTCTGTTGTAGGACTCGGCATCGTGCTCGGTGGCGTTTGCGTGCAGCTACGAAATGATGCGTGGTCGTATCCGCAGGCCGTCTCATCAACCGTCTTCCTGCTCTGCGGTGCGATCTTCCCGCTCGAGGTTCTCCCAGGGCCCGTGCAAAACATTGCAGCGGCACTGCCAATCACCTGGTGGATCGAGGGGCTGCGCCGCGCGCTACTCGGTACGACCTCAACAGGTATCCTCGGCACCATGCCCACCAACGAGCTCCTGCTCATCCTTGCCGTTGGTACCGCGGTGATTTGGCTCGTCTCGCCACGCCTCTTTGTGGCGGGGATCGACCGCGCCCGTGAAAAGGGGTATCTCGACCGGAATACCGCCTCGTGAGCCGTGCTCCACTGAGCGTCCGAGCCGTTGCCGAAATCGGCGTGCTCATCGCCATGGCAACGTGGGCGATCAACTTTACGGTCGTCAAATCGGCAGTGTTGGTCTGGCCCGTACTGCCGTTTTCTGCCATTCGCATCACTACGGCCGGGATCCTCGTGCTGGGCTGGGCCGCCATGCGCGGCGCAAACTTCCACATGTCACGTCGTGATCTGCTCGCAGCCGCACTCTTTGGTGTGATCGGACAAGGGATCTATCAACTCCTTTGGGCCGGTGCGTTCGGCACCATTAATGCAGGAACGAGTGCGCTCCTTATTGCCGCTACCCCGTTCCTCACCGCCATCCTCGCCTCACTGCTACGCATCGATCCGCTGAAGCCTGCGGTCGCCGTGGGCGGCATCATCGCGTTTGCTGGCGTTGTGGCCGTGGCCCTTGGAGAAGGGGCAGGCGCGTTTGGGGGCGAGACGACTGGTGTGTTGATGACACTCGGGGCCGCCGTCTGCTGGGCGGTCTATCTGCTGGCTGGAGCGCGCGTCATCCCACGTGTTGGCGCAATTGCCTGGACCGCCTGGAGCATGATCTTTGGCGGCGGGGCACTCTTCTTATCTGCGATCGCCGCTGGACAATTCGACGGTCTTGCCGCGCCGCCACCACCCGCAATCTTCGGCCTCGTCTTCGCCACGCTTGGATCGAGCAGTCTCGCCAACGTCTTGTACTTCACCGCAGTGCCGATCGTTGGCGTCTCCCGCGTCTCCAGTTTCCAGCTACTGGTGCCGTTCCTCGCCGTCATCGTTTCAGCCATCGTGCTCAGCGAGGCCCCCGCGCCAATCCAGGCGTTCGGCGGCGCACTCATCCTCTTCGGTATCTGGGCAGGGCGCCAAACAACCTTCCCGTTCCGCCGCCGCCTGCGATAGACTCCACCAGGCTCGTTCGGGGAAACCCCGAGCGCCCCACCTTGAGTGATGGAGGGAGAGCGACCAATGGCGACGAAGTTCGTGTTCGTCACTGGTGGTGTCACCTCCTCTCTCGGTAAGGGAATCACCGCCGCCTCGGTCGGCCTCCTCCTCAAAGCGCGCGGTCTGCGCATCTCCGTCATCAAGCTCGACCCCTACCTCAACGTTGACCCGGGCACCATGTCTCCGTACCAGCATGGCGAAGTGTTCATTACCGACGACGGCGCAGAGACCGACCTCGACCTCGGGCACTACGAGCGCTTCATCGACGTCAACCTCTCGCAGGCCTCTAACGTCACCACCGGGCGCATCTACTCCACCGTGATCGCACGCGAGCGCCGCGGTGACTATCTTGGCGGCACGGTGCAGGTCATTCCGCACATCACCAACGAGATCAAGGAGCGCGTGTTGCGCCTGAGTGGCGATGACGTTGATGTGGTGATCGTTGAGGTTGGTGGCACCGTTGGCGACATTGAGTCGCTGCCGTTCATTGAGGCGATTCGACAGCTGAAGAAGGATGTTGGCCGCGGCAACTCGCTCTACATTCACGTCACACTCCTTCCAGAACTCGCCGCTACTGGTGAGCTGAAGACGAAGCCAACCCAGCACTCCGTGAAAGAGTTGCGCGGGAGCGGCGTTCAGCCCGACATCATCATCTTGCGCGCGGACCACCCGGTTCCAGACGACGTCCGCGAGAAGATCGCCCTCTTCACCGACGTCCCCGTTGAGGCGGTCGTTCCCGCAACCACCGCGCGCACTATTTATGAGGTGCCGCTGCAGTTCGAGAGGTTCGGCCTCGGCGACCTGGTCGTGAGCGAACTTGGTCTCCCAGCAACCACGCCAGACCTCTCGCGTTGGGAGAAGCTCGCCACTGAGATCGTCGCCGAGAAGCCTGCCGTTGAGATCGCCATCGTTGGCAAGTACACCGAACTTCCTGATGCATACCTCTCGGTCACCGAAGCGCTGCGCCACGCCGGTTGGGCACACGGCGTTGATGTACGCGTGCGCTGGGTGAGCGCCGAGCGACTCGATGATGCTGAGCCTGCCGTCCTCTCCGCAGAACTCGCCGGCGCGCACGGCATCTTGGTGCCAGGCGGCTACGGCTACCGCGGCATTGAGGGGAAGATCCGCGCCGCGCATATGGCGCGCACGGAGCGCATCCCGTACCTGGGTCTTTGCCTCGGCCTACAGATTGCGGTGATCGACGTCGCGCGCGAGGCCCTCAGCTCCAGTGATGCGAACTCGACCGAGTTCGACATGTTCACCAAGAACCCCGTGATCGACTTCACCCCTGACCAGCGCGGCGTTGAAGAGAAGGGGGGCACACAACGTCTCGGCCTCTACCCCGCCAAGCTCACCCCTGGGAGCCGCGCCGCAACGGTGTACGGTGCCGAGGTTGTGTACGAGCGACACCGTCACCGCTTTGAGGTCGCCAACCGGTTCAAGCCGCAGCTTGAGGCGGCCGGCATGCGCTTCACCGGCGTGTCACCTGATGGCCGCCTCGTTGAGATCATCGAGCTCGCTGACCACCCGTGGTTCGTGGCCAGCCAGTTCCACCCCGAATTCACCAGCCGACCGCTGCGTCCGAACCCACTCTTTGACGGGTTCATTGGCGCCGCTGTGGCACTGCGCGACGGGCGACTCGCCTCGTATGCCCCACGAATGGTTGGGGTGCGCGATGATGAGGCGGCGAAGGCTGAGCGAAGTCGTGCCGTCGAGGCCGCCGCCACCAAGGCGGCAAAGCGCAGCAACGGATCAAACGCGTAATCGCCCAGCATCGGGCTAAGCCATTCAGTATTGAGGGGGCACCATGAAGTTCTTCTTGGACACCGCTGACATTGAAGAGATCAAGACCGGGATCAAGTGGGGCGTCGTTGACGGCGTCACCACGAACCCGTCGCTCTACGCGAAGGTTGGCGGCTCGTACGAGGAGATTCTGAAGGAGATCTGCGGCCTCACCAAGGGCCCGGTCTCGGCTGAGGTCATGAGCGATGACGCCGACGGCATGGTCAAAGAGGGTCTCGCCTTTGCGAAGATCGCTTCGAATATCGTCGTCAAGGTCGCCCTCACAACCGCAGGGCTAGAGGCAATTAGCCGCCTCGCCGCCGAGGGGATCAAGACAAACTGCACCCTGATCTTCACCGCGAACCAGGGGCTCATGGCGGCGAAGGCGGGCGCCTCACTGATCAGCCCATTCGTTGGCCGACTCGACGACATCAATGAAGACGGGATGATCGTGATCCAGGAGCTCGCCGAGATCTTCGCGAACTACGAGGGGCTTGACCACTGCGAGATCCTCGCCGCCTCGATCCGACACCCACGACATGTCACAGAGTCGGCACTGGCGGGGGCGCACGTGGCGACGATGCCACTCAAGGTGCTTGAGCAGATGACGAAGCACCCGCTCACCGAGAAGGGGATCGCGATCTTCAAGTCGGACTGGGCGAAGGCCACCTCCGGGAAGTAGCCGCGGGCCCGATCCTGCGGGCTCTTGACGAGCGGCAACGGCTGCCGTAGAGTTCTCTCATCCCCCCCGAACTGCACAGCGAACGCGGCGCAGTCTCGCGTACCAGGGATGCATCCACCCACAGATAGAGGAAGGTATTCAACTGATATGAACGACGGACGAAACCGCGGCCCACGACGACCACCCCGCCGCGGCGGACCGAACCCAAACTCCATGCGCATGCCGCAAAGCGCGCTTCCGGCTGACGTCGAGGTGCTCTCCGAGGCTGACCTTGCCGCTGAAGGCCTCGTCACCTTTGTTGCTCTCGCCAACATGACTGCGACCGAACTGATTGCCGCGGCCAAGAAGCTCGGCGTAGTGGCCACGCAGCAAGAGGAGCTCACCACGGTCATTCAGATGATCCTCACGGCACAGGCCGACGAGCAGGGCCAGATCTGGGCCGAGGGAATTCTTGAAATCGTCGACGACGGCTACGGCTTCATCCGACGCAATGGGCTACTTCCAAGTGCTGACGATGTCTACGTTCCGTCGCCGATGGTGCGCCGACTCGGCTTGCGCCAGGGCGACACGATCGGCGGCGTCATTCGCGCACCGCGCGAGGGCGAGAAGTTCTGGGGGATGCTCCGTATTGAGATCGTCTCCGGCACCGACCCAGAGTCGGCGCGACAGCGTCCACACTTTGGCGACCTCACACCGATTCACCCGATTGAGCTGATCAACCTTGAGACTGTTCCCTCGAACCTCTCGCAGCGCCTGATCAACCTCGTGAACCCACTCGGCAAGGGGCAGCGCGCCCTCATCGTCTCGCCACCGAAGGCTGGGAAGACGAGCCTGCTGAAGCAGATCGCCCAAGGCGTCACGGCGAACTACCCGGAGATCTCGCTCATGGTCTGCCTTATTGGCGAGCGTCCAGAAGAGGTTACCGACATGCGACGCTCCGTCAAGGGCGAGGTCATCTCGTCGACCTTCGACGAGCCAACCGAGAATCACACCCATGTTGCCGAAATGGCGCTCGAGATTGCGAAGCGCCGCACCGAGGCTGGTGCCGACGTCGTCGTGCTGCTTGACTCCATCACTCGACTGGCGCGCGCCTACAACCTGGCGCTTCCGCCATCCGGACGAACGCTCTCGGGCGGTATCGACCCAATTGCGCTCTACCCACCGAAGCGCTTCTTCGGTGCCGCGCGAAAGCTCGAAGAGGGCGGCTCACTCACCATCATCGGCACCTGCCTGGTCGATACAGGCTCGAAGATGGACGACGTGATCTACGAAGAGTTCAAGGGAACAGGTAACTCTGAACTCGTACTTGACCGCAAGTTGGCCGAGAAGCGCATCTTCCCGGCGATCGACGTGCAGCGCTCTGGCACCCGCCGCGAGGAACTCCTCCTTGATGAGGGGACCCTCAAGATGGTCTGGACAATGCGCCGCATGCTCTCCGCCGTAGGCGCGAATGAGGGGATCGAGTTGCTCCTGAACCGCATCGCGAAGACGGAGTCGAACGCACAGTTCCTCGCCTCGCTCACCAAGGGAACCGAGGGGTCGAACCCCTAGTAGCCCACGCACGAGGCACAGCGTGTGCCAGGGTGCCCCGCTCGGCGGCATAGCCGAGGGGTAGACTAAGGCGGAGATCGGAGGCTGGAATGCCAGATGTGAAGCGCCAAAAAACGTCTGCCCGCGGATCCAAGCATCGCAATGTGCGAGCTGGAAGCGCAACCTTCCGCCTCGCTGCGGCCATCCGCCATCGACTCCTCGCCTTCCGATCGTTCCTTGAGCGTAGCGGTGAGCGTGCCATCCGGCTGAGCCTCTTCCGCGCTGGAGAGTTCCTGAGGCACCCGCTCCCACGACGAATCCGCGTTCATCCCACCCTTGCGGCCCGCACCACCGGCATCGTCGTCGCCGCAATCGCCCACAAGGTCACCCCAGCGCTTGAGGAGCGCGGCATCCTTCGGTCGCTGCGTCGCCGTCGCCACTCACTCGACTTAAAGCTGCGCAAGCTCCGTCGTGAGCCAGAGCGAGCAATGCCCGTCGTGATCGCAGGGCTCCTGAGCGTGGCCATCATCGCCAGCCTGCTCCCAGGGCCAACCGTTGATACCCGGTCACAGGCACTGAACGACGGCGGTGTGGACATAGGCAAGAGCGGATCGTATGAGCCAACGTTCACCACGGTGTGGGGCGGTACCGAGAACCCAGACCGACTCGCATCAGATGGCACTACCGAGAACCTTGCTGTAAGTGACGGCGTACTCATTGGAGAAACTACAACAGAGAGCACCTTCTCGATGCGTGCAACCGAGGTGGTTGCGAAAGTCCCGGACCCAATTGTTGCGACAACGGCAATCGACGGGCCAATCTTTCTTGATGACGGAACCCTGGAGCTCCCCGCGGCAATAGACATTGTGGTGGCCGATGGTCGCGATCATGTTGCCATCCATGTAGTCTCGCGTGGAGAGACGCTTGCCGCTATCGCCCGAAAATTTGGCATCACCTCGATGGAGCTGATCTGGTCAAATGGCCTCCAGTCTGCCGACAACCCAGCGGGCGGGAAACGGCTCCGAGTACCTGACACACACGGCATTGTCATTACGGTGCGTGAACATGAGACGCTCAAGTCGATCGCATCAAAGTATCGAGTTACACCGATGACTATTCGTACTTACAACAAGCTAAAGACTGCAGATCTTGTGCTGGGCATGGTCCTTGTTCTTCCTGGCGGAAGTGGTTCAGCACTACCAAAATTTACTCGGGCGGATGGCTCAGTCGGCTACTCAGGGCCAGTGCCGAAGGTGTACAGCGGTGTGAAGTTTAGGTATCCCGTCCCGGGTGGCTACTACATTCGCGGATTCACGCGAACCCACCTCGGCATGGACATTGGGAATAAATACGGCGCCTCAGTTGTCGCCGCGGGCGACGGAGTTGTGGTCTTCACAGGGTGGCGCAACAACTGCGGCGGCAATCAAATCATCATCGCGCACGGATCAAACCTGTACTCCGGCTACTACCACCTTTCTGGGGTCGTGGTGAAGACGGGCCAAAAGGTGACGCGCGGAACGCGCATTGGGAGAATTGGACAAACTGGCTGTGCCACCGGCCCTCACCTGCACTTTGCTGTCTCTCGAGGCTTTCCGCTCGCGGGCGATTCAGTGCTCTACAACCCCGCGCGCTTCCTCCCGTAGCACAAATGTTTCTTGACATTGTAGAGATCCACTTGGCCGCTGGGCGTGGCGGCGACGGTGCATCGACGATGCGACGCGAGTCCCATGTGCCGCGTGGCGGGCCTGATGGCGGCGACGGCGGTCGCGGCGGGAGTATCTATGTCGCAGTTGATACTGGGCAAACCACCCTGCGAGACTTTGAGGTGAAGCGTCGATACGTTGCGGGCGATGCCAGTCAAGGCGGAAACAAGACGTCGCACGGTAAGGCTGGTCATGATTTAGTGATTGGAGTACCGCCAGGCACCGCAATCTTTGACGCGAAGAGCGGAGACCTCATCGCCGATCTCGTTTCGCGAGAGCAGCATGTGCTGCTGGTGCGCGGCGGTCGCGGTGGCCTTGGCAATGCGCACTTCACCACGGCGACACATCAGGCGCCGCGACATGCGCAAAAGGGGGAGCCGGGCGAGATGCGTGAGGTGCGCTTTGAGTTGCGGCTGATTGCCGACGTCGGCCTCGTGGGGCTACCGAACGCAGGAAAGTCAACGCTCCTCGCCGCCATCACTGCGGCGCAGCCAAAGATTGGCGACTACGCCTTCACCACCCTCGAGCCGAACCTGGGGGTGCTGGAGCTGGGCATTGACGATGGCCGTCGACCGACTGTTGCCGATCTTCCAGGGCTGATCGAGGGGGCATCAATCGGGGCGGGTCTCGGCTTCGCCTTCCTGCGACACGCCTCTCGAACCCGCGTGCTGGTACACGTGGTGGACGCGTCGGCCCCCGACCCCGTACGTGACGCCGCAATCATTCGCACGGAGCTTGAGGCGCACAACCCAGCCCTGCTTCAAAAGACAACCCTTATTGCCCTCAACAAACTTGATCGCCCAGAGGCGAAGGCTCGTGAGGTGGAACTCACCGCCGCGTTCCGCGAACTGGGTCTGCATGTGCTGCCGATCTCTGCCGTGGGCGGTGAGCGAGGGGAGGGGATCGCGGCTCTGCGCGACGCCTTGGCAGACCTTCTCCCTGACGCAGAGACGCTCTCGTATCCGGCAGAGCCTGCTGGTGTTGTGGTGCACCGCATCAATCCGATCGCCTCGATTGGCTTTGAGATCAGTCGCGAGGGCGAAGGGTTCCGTGTCCGAGGCAAGGCAATCGAGCGACTCGTCCACCAGACCGACTTCGCTCGTGAAGAATCTGCGGAGCGCTTCCAGCACGAACTCGCCCGTCAGGGGATCGAGTCCGCGTTGCGAAAGGCGGGCTGCCGCAGCGGCGACACTGTGACGATTGGCGAGCTGTCACTTGAGTGGGATGACCCTGATGACGCGTCGCTGCTCAATGCCGCCGAAGAGGCCGAGGCACTCGAGCTTGATGGCGTCCTCCTGCCTTCGGCGGCAAACAACGACGGGGAGAGCGAAGGGTGACTGGCATTGGCATTCTCGGTGGCACTTTCGACCCGATCCATGACGGTCACCTTGCCCTCGGCCAGGCCGCCTATGAGCTGCTGAAGCTCGATCACGTGCTCTTCGTTCCCGCCGCACGGCCACCCCATAAGGTTGCCGATCGCGTTACCGACCCTGAAGTTCGGTGCCGCATGGTTGAACTTGCTATCGCCGGGAATCCAGCATTTGAGATGAGTCGCATGGAGATCGATCGCCCTGGCCTCTCATACACGATCGATACTCTTCAAGCTATCGCCACGGAGAGGCGAGAAGGCGGTGCTGCGCCGGAGCTCACGCTGATCCTCTCCGTTGAATCACTCCTCGGATTCAACGAGTGGGAAGACGCAACGGGCATCCTTGATCTGGCGCGCGTCGCAGCACTGCCGCGGCCGGGCACACCAACTCCAAACCGCGCCTGGCTCACTCGTCACTTTCCAGGCCGTGAGGACCGCTTCCTCTATCTCGATGGCTTTCATCTCTCTCATGCCAGCCGAGAGTTGCGCGCGTTGGCCGCACGTGGCCGATCGCTGCGCTATCTCGTCCCTACCGCAGTTGCCGACCTCATTCGACGTGAGGGGCTCTATCGCGACCGACCCGAATTGGTGCTCGAGCGCCCTGTCGAAGTGGAAGACGTACCCGTTGATCCAGCCTCGTAATTGCACAGCCGTTAGTGCGGTACGCTGAGAGCATGTCAACCAAACAGCAAACTGCCATCGAGCCGCACGACCTTGCGCGAAAGGTCGCCCTCCTCGCGGAAGATAAGAAAGCTGTCGACATTCTGGTTCTAGATGTGAGCGGCCTGACCACCGTCACTGAGGCCTTCGTGATCTGCACAGGTGGCTCTGAGCCGCAACTTGCCGCAATCACCGAGAGCATCGTCAGCGGCATGGCCGAGGATGGCATCACTCCGGCGCACCGCCATCGTGCGGCGGCTTCGCACTGGATCGTTCTAGATTATGGAAGCGTGATCGTGCATATCTTTACGCCGCCAGAGCGTGACTTCTATAAGCTTGAACAGCTCTGGTCTGATGCAAAGGTGCTCGTCCGAATCCAGTAGCGCTACTTCGGGAGCAGGCTCTTCGCAATCCGATTGATGTCGCTCTCGCGTGGGCGCCAACCCAATTGACTTTGCGCCCGCCCAATGTCGGCCACGAGGCGGGGCGGATCACCGGCACGGCGGGGGTGCTCTTGTACGTCAATTCGCGCCCCAGAGGCCTTTTCGATGGCCTTGATCGCCTCGCGGATACTCGTGCCTGCGCCGCTCCCAATGTTGATGGCGCTAAATCCACGCGCCTCTTCGGCGGCAATCTTCTCGATCGCGGCAAGGTGCGCTGCGGCAACGTCGGCAACATGCACATAGTCACGGACGGCGGTGCGGTCGGGGGTGGCGTAGTCGTTCCCGTAGAGCTCGAATGGTTCCCCAGTACGCGCGGCGTTCATGAGGCGTGGCAGCAGGTGTGTCTCTGGGCTGTGGCGCTCTGTCACCTGTTCCGTTGCCCCCGCAACATTGAAGTAGCGCAGCGCGATTGCCGTGAGCCCATGCGCCGCGGCGTAGGCGCGAAGAACCTGCTCAAAGGCGGCCTTGGTTGCCCCGTACGGGTTAACAGGCGCGAGGGGGAGATCTTCATGGAGCACACTCGATGATGAGGCGCCGTAGACGGCGGCACTTGAAGAAAAGACCACCCGCTTCACGCCAACGGCGATCGCCGCGTCGAGCAGGGCGATGCTGCCAACAAGGTTTGCCTTGAAGTAGCGCTCTGGCTGGGCCACGCTCTCGGCGACGATGCTGAGCGCCCCGATGTGCAGGATGGTGTCGACCCGCGCGTCGCGCAGCAGGCTCTGCAGGCGATCCCCGTCGGCATAGCTGCCAACAATGGAGGAGGCCTCATTTGGGATCGTGTCGGCGTGTCCCGCCGAGAGGTCATCCAGGATGACAACACGATGGCCCCTGGCAATCAGGGCATTCGCGCTCGCCGCACCGATGTACCCAGCCCCACCTGTCACCAAGATCGTTCGTGACTCTAGTGTCATACCAAGAGTCTACGCGATGGAGTCACGCCCTTCGCTTGTAACGACGCGTTCGGACCATCTGAGGAGGTCGCTTTCAGCATTCGCCACGCGACGATGTGCAACATCGTCAACGAGTCGCGCGAGGAGCGCTGCAACCCACGGCCCTGGGGTGCGACCGAGGTGAGCTATCAGCTGATCGCCCCCGACGGCGAGGTCGCTCGCTGTGGCGGGAGCCTGCTGATTATCAGCCTGCACGCATGCGTTGAGGAGTGCAGCGGCTGCGCGACTGGCCCGACCGGCGGCGACACGGCGGCGAATCTGTCGCGCGGCATCTCGTGGATCACCAGTAGTGGCGGCGGCCACGATGCGTAGCGCTGCCCCATCAAGGTGGCCCCGCTCTGCCTCGCTCTCTGCAGCCGCGGCGGCACGATCGAGATCGCGAATCTGCTGAATGGCTGCAACGGTTGCACGCGGTCGGCGCCAGGATTCAAGGAGCGCTGCAACATCATCATCATCGGCGATCGGCAGAAGGAGCTCGCTCATGCGCCCCAGGGGATCTGGCACATCGGAGAGCGTATCGCCGCCGACCGCCTCGACGCGCCTACCAACCTCTACGCTCCATTCGGTGGCAAGTGCTGGCGCGATTGCGGCGAGGATGCCGAGTTCCGCAGCGAATTGCAGTGCACGTGCTGGTCGCTCGGCGGCAAGAATCCCGTCAATCTCCGCGCCGATGCGTTCACCAGAGAGGCGTGCAACGAGCGGGGCATCGCGCCTGATCGCTGAGGCGGTCTCTGGCTCCAACAACAAGTTGAACCGTGCAATAAACCGAATCGCGCGAAGCATGCGTAGCGCATCTTCAAGGAATCGTTCAGCGGGATCACCAACAGCGCGCAGTAGACCGTTGGCCAGGTCATTGACACCACCATGTGGATCAACGATGGCCCCATCAGCAACCGGATCAGCACGGCGACTCGCCTCGGGGGCGAGACCGTAGGCGATCGCGTTGACCGTGAAGTCTCTGCGCGCGAGGTCACCCTCAATTCGCGCGAGGAAGGTGACCTCATCGGGGCGGCGGGCGTCACTACTGACGCCGTCAGCCCGAAAGGTCGTGATCTCGCGCACTACCGAGTCCCCAGTTGGAACACCAACGGTACCGAATCGATTCTCATAGGTGGCGTTGGGAAAGAGGGCACGCAACTGGTCTGGAGTGGCCTCTGTGGCAAGATCCCAATCTGCTGGGGCTCGCCCAGCGATCACATCGCGGACGGCACCACCAACAACATAGGCGCCAAATCCTGCCGCCCGCAGCGCGCGCAGCAGATCAGCAACGTCGCGAGGGATAGCGGCGCGCACCGCCGCCGCGGGGGTCACGCGCCGCTGGCCGCGGCGCTATCTGAGATAAAGAGGAAGTCGCGCCACGCTGAGTAGGCTTCGTGCCGCAGGTAGGGGAGGAAGACGGCGTACACGTCGCAGCGAGGCTCGTACGGTTTGCGTCGAAGCGCAAGTCCTGCAGCTTCGGGGAGGCGGTCGCCCTTACGATGGTTGCACGCCATGCACGCGGTGACCAGGTTCTCCCAGGTCCAGGTATCGCCGCCGCGACTCTTCGGCACAATGTGATCGATCGTCAGAGAGACGCCAGTGCGACCGCAGTACTGGCAGGCATGACCGTCACGCGCGAAGATCTCCTTGCGGCTCAACTTGGCGCGCGGTCGTGGTCGGCGCACTCGATGACGGAGGCGCACAACCGAGGGGGCGGTCCAGCTGCGCGATGCGCTGCGGATCGGGTCGCCTTCGGCGAGGATCTCGGCCTTACCGCCCAGCACCAGTCGGAAGGCACGCGGCAAGGAGGCGACGTTGAGCGGTTCGTAGTCCTGATTTAGAACGAGAACTTCACTGTTCATATGATCGCGATCGTAGCAGGGGATCTGCGCCCATCGCACCGTCGTTCAGCCCACGGCGGGCGGGGCAATATGCGAGAATAGGGGCATGCCAGCACCGAAGCGCGCCAAGACGTCGACCTGGGCCACGAAGAGCGGCCTCGCCCAAATGCTGAAGGGCGGCGTGATCATGGACGTCGTTAACCCGGCGGAGGCGAAGGTCGCCCAGGAGGCTGGCGCCGTTGCCGTTATGGCACTCGAGCGCGTCCCGTTCGACATTCGTCGCGACGGGGGAGTTGCCCGCATGAGCGACCCCGACATGATCAAGGGGATCCAGGCAGCCGTCTCCATTCCAGTGATGGCGAAGGCACGCATTGGCCATGAGATCGAGGCGCGAATCCTGGAGGCGCTCGATGTGGACTACATCGACGAGTCAGAGGTGCTCACCCCCGCCGACGATCGTTACCACCTCAACAAGCACGGCTTCAAGGTGCCGTTTCTCTGTGGCTGCAAGAATCTTGGTGAGGCGCTTCGCCGCATCAACGAGGGCGCCGCAATGATGCGTACCAAGGGCGAGGCGGGAACCGGCAACATCGTTGAGGCGGTGCGCCACATTCGTACCGTTACGGAAGAGATCGCGGCGCTTAAGGGGCAGAGCGAGAAGCGTTTGCGCGCCGCCGCGAAAGAGATGCGAGTCCCCTACGAGCTCGTCAAGCTCACCGTCAAGGCGGGTCGACTCCCTGTCGTGAACTTTGTTGCGGGCGGTATCGCTACTCCGGCCGACGCGGCGCTCTCCATGTGGCTCGGCGCCGATGGAGTCTTCGTTGGCTCAGGCATCTTCAAGGCGGAGAACCCAGCGAAGACTGCGGCCGCAATCGTTCAGGCGACCACGCACTGGAAGAACGCCACCATCCTTGCCGAAGTTTCGGCGGGCCTTGGTGAAGCAATGAAGGGGATCGAGATGCGCACCATCCCCGAGAGTGAACGCCTCTCAAATCGCGGCTGGTAGCACCGTGGCGCAGCGCCACGCTACGCCAGTCATTGGCGTCCTCGCAGTGCAGGGTGACTTTGCTGAACACATCCGCCTGTTGGAATCTCTTGGCGCTGAGGCGCGCGAGGTACGACTTCCAGCAGATCTCGATGGAGTAAACGGCCTGATCCTTCCTGGCGGTGAGAGCACCGCGATGCGCAAGTTGTTGCATCGCTGGGAGCTCGTAAAACCAATTAAGGCGCTGGCGAAGCGAGGCGCACCAATCTTGGGCACCTGCGCTGGGGCAATCCTGCTTGCAACGAAGATTGTCGATGGTGACGAGCCAGTCCTTTCGCTGCTCGATATTAAGGTGCGGCGCAATGCCTTCGGCCGCCAACTTGAGTCCTTTGAAACGAGCCTTGTGATGGAGGGTTTCGGCAAAGAGGGGCAATCGCGCAGCATTCAGGCTGTCTTCATTCGTGCGCCGGAGATCGTGAAGGTTGGCCCATCGGCCCGTGCCGTCGCCACCCTAGAAGATGGTCGGATCGTCGCGGCGCGCCAGGGGCGAATCCTTGGCATCGCCTTCCACCCCGAGATCACTGGCGAGACGGGTGTACACCGCTGGCTTGTTACCGAGGCGTTAGCGGCCGCGCTCTAGCGCCCAAAAGAGCCGCACGACGCGACGCCACGCGAAGCGCACGCTAAGATTTACCAATGAGCATTGCTCGCGACCCCCACGAGGATCCAGCCCGCGCGGCAATTCAAGACGAGGCGATCGTCGACAATCTCGACCTACTGCTCGACTGTCTCCCTGGTGAGATCGTTGCCGCAATTCGTGAGCTCGCCACTCACGAAAATCTCGCCGCTGGCCGTGATGGATTGCTTGAAATTGTTCTCGACCTTGGCCGGAGACCTGAGGCACGCATCACATCGGGCGACGTCACGCTACTCGAACGCGAAATCACTGACGAAGACTTGAATTGGGTGATCTCGCGCATCGGCAACTTTGGTGGTGACAACCGTGCTGGGATCGAACGAACGTTGCACCGCATCTCTGCGATTCGCAATCGCTCTGATCGAGTCGTTGGCCTCACCTGCCGTGTCGGTCGATCGGTGTTTGGCACCATTGAGATCTTGCGCGACCATATTGAAGCGGGCCGGTCGATTCTTATCATGGGGCGACCGGGTGTCGGTAAGACCACCATGCTCCGCGAGGCGGCACGCGTCCTCGCGTCAGAATTTAGCAAGCGTGTTGTGGTGGTTGACACCTCAAACGAGATCGCCGGCGATGGCGACATTCCGCATCCAGCGATCGGCAAGGCACGACGCATGCAGGTGAGCGCGCCAGAGCGCCAGCATCTCGTCATGATCGAGGCGGTTGAGAACCACATGCCCGAGGTGATCGTCATCGACGAGATCGGCACCGAGGCAGAGGCGATTGCCGCACGAACGATCGCCGAGCGCGGCGTGCAGCTGATCGGTACCGCCCACGGCAACAGCCTCGACAACCTAATGTTGAACCCAACGCTCACCGACCTGATTGGCGGCATTCAGAGCGTGACGCTTGGTGACGACGAGGCACGCCGCCGCCGCACACAGAAGAGTGTGCTGGAGCGCAAGGCGCCGCCAACCTTTGATGTGATTGTGGAGATCATTGATCGCGACCACATATTGGTGCACGAGGATGTTGCGGGAACGGTTGACGCGTTGCTGCGCGGTGATGCGGTAGCCCCAGAGGAGCGCTGGCGCGATGAGGGTGGCGTTCGTCGATCACATGCGCGCATTCGACCTGGCCAGACGGCGCAGGGTGAGTCACGCCGATTCGGCGGGCTGACCCCAGGTGATGATCGCCGCGGCCGACGAAGTGATCGGGGCGATCGGGGCGATGAGGGGCGTGGCGGTTGGCGGCGAAACCGCGAACAGGCGCGACACGTTGAGACCATTCCGGGGGGCACGGCGACTCCAGTGATTCGTGCATTTGAAGGTGATCCCGTTGGCGGCGGTAGCTGGCGACCCGAGCGCGGCTGGAGTCATGAGTCAATGGCATCCACTATCGTTGAGATGGATCGCGAGCTTATCGGTCGAACGGTCGACGGCGCACTGGTCCCAGCGGCGTGGGATGAGGCACCGAGCGCTGATGACGACGACGGGCGTGAAGTGAGTCAGCTCCCTGAGCTTCGCGTCTTAGCCCACGGCATCTCGCGCAAGAAGCTTGAAGCGGCGATCCGCGAACTTGGGCTCCCTGCGACAACCGCGCGAACCGCCGATGAGGCCGACGCGGTGGTAACGATCCGCAATGAGTTCAAGCAGCGCGGCACGCCGATTGTGGATGCTGAGCGACGCGGGGTTCCAGTTCATGTGTTAAAAAGCAACGCCTCCGAGCAGATGGAGCGTGCACTCCTCGACATCTATCAGCTGCCACACGATCCACGTGAGATTGCGATGCGCGAGGCGAAGATGGGAATTGAAGAGGTGGCGCGCACCCAACATCCCGTTGAGCTTTCGCCACAGAACGCCTACATCCGTCGGCTGCAGCACCAGCTCGCTGGCGACGCCGGCGTCACCAGTAGTTCGCGCGGCCGCGATCCACACCGACGGGTACGACTCGAGCCACATGGTCGCACCTCGAGCACCCCGCGCCGTCGCCGCTAGGTCACGATGTTCATCACCTTTGAGGGGCCAGACGGATCGGGGAAGTCCACCCAAATCGCCCTCCTGGCCGAGCGGCTCCGCGCCGCGGGTCGCGAAGTGCTGACCGTGCGCGAGCCGGGCGGCACACCAGCCGGAGAGCGGATCCGTGCTCTCCTCCTGGGCGATGGTGGGAGCGTGGAGATCAATCCACGTGCCGACGCCCTCCTCTTCAACGCCTCCCGTTCGCAGCTGGTTCTTGAGGTGATCCGCCCTGCGCTGGCGCGCGGCGCCACCGTCATCGCCGATCGCTTCGCCGACTCGACCCTGGCCTACCAGGGCTACGGGAGCGGACTCCCGCTGGACGAGTTGCGGGCGGCGATCAGCTTTGCCACTGCAGGGTTGGCCCCTGACCTCACCGTGCTCTTGGACCTTCCCGCCGAGGAGGGGCTCGCCCGCAAGTCGGGTGATGGGCGCACGCGCTTCGAAGAGGGGTTCGACGCCGCCTTCCATGCGCGTGTCGCCGACGGCTTCCGCGCGCTGGCAGCCGAGGAGCCTGCGCGTTGGCGCTCGTTTGATGCACGCCGCCCGAAGGGTGAGCTCGCGGATGAGATCGCCTCCGCCGTTGACCTCGCTACACTCCGCCAATGAGCGGCCCATTTATCTCCAAGATCGACACCCTACGACCCGCATTTGGGTTCGACGACATCTCGCTCGCCCCTGGTACCGACACCATCGATCCCGCCGACGTCGATTTGACACAAGTGTTTTGCGGCATCCCGCTTACCGAGCCGATCATTGCGTCGGCGATGGACGCCGTTGTCTCACCTGCGACGGCGGGGCTACTTCGTGGACTCGGCTCACTCGCCTTCATTAATCTTGAAGGACTCTGGTTTCGCTACGAAGATCCCGCTGCCCAGTACGCCACCATCATTGCGGCAACCGCCGATAAGGTGCAGGCTACCTTTGCTGAACTCTACGCCGTTCCGATTCGCCCAGAGCTGATCGCCCGTCGCATTGCCGAGATGCGCGCCGCCGGTGCACCCGTTGCGATTGCGGCGACGCCACAGGCGGTTGGCAAGTATGCCGACGCACTGATCGGCGCCGATGTCGACCTGCTGCTCATCCAAAGCCAGGTCTCATCTGCACGGCACATTGCCTCGGGCTACGCGCCACTTGAGCTTTCTGCATTCGTGAAGCGCGCCGGCATGCCGGTAGCGATCGGCAACACCACAAATGCTGAAGCCGCGTATGCCCTGATGGAGCAGGGCGCCGCCGCCGTCTTCGTTGGCGTGGGGCCAGGGAACGCCTGCACCACTCGTGAGGTACTCGGCATTGGCGTGCCGCAGGTAACCGCCGTGAGCGATGTTGCCGCCGCTCGTGATGCCTTCTTCGCTGCGACCGGTAGCTATGTTCCCGTCGTTGCAGATGGTGGCATTCGTAAAGGTGGCGAGATTGCGAAGGCGCTCGCTGTTGGTGCGGATGCGGTCATGATCGGATCGCCACTCGCCCGTGGCAGCGAGGCTCCAGGCGGTGGATTCAACTGGGGGATGGCGGCACCCTCACCAACGCTGCCGCGCGGCACGCGCATCAACGTCGGTACGGTTGCGAGCATGAAGCAGATCCTGCATGGCCCATCGCACGTCACTGACGGCAGCGAGAACCTCGCGGGCGCGGTGCGTCAGTCGGCCGCCGCACTCGGCGTGCAGAACGTGCGCGGCTTCCGCGACGTTGAGGTGATCTACGCTCCAGCTGCCGCGACCGAAGGTAAGAGCTGGCAGCGTGGGCGCTAACGGCGCCGTGACCCCAACGCAGGGGGGCATCCTCGTGCTCGACTTTGGTAGCCAATTCGCGCAGCTCATCGCGCGTCGCGTGCGCGAGCTGAACGTGCACTCAGAGCTGATCGCCTTTGACACCCCGCTGAGTGAGATCGTGGCGCGCAATCCCGCGGGCGTCATCTTGAGCGGCAGCCCAAGTTCCGTGTATGACGCTGATGGCCCAAAGCCAGATCCTGCCCTCTGGGAGAGCGGCCTGCCGATCTTGGGCATCTGCTACGGCGTTCAGCTGATGGCGCAGCAGCTCGGAGGGGAGGTTGGCCCCTCGGCGCATCGTGAATACGGCCCCGCTGACATCCGCATCGGCGACCAGTCGAATCTGCTGCTGGCTGGCGTTGCGGGCGACGGTGGGAGCGCCCGCGTCTGGATGAGCCACGGCGACTCCATCACAAAGGCTCCAACTGGCTTCGCGCCGATCGCCGAGACCGACTCCACCCCGTTTGCAGCCCTTGCCGACGTCACGCGAAACCTCTGGGGGATTCAGTTCCACCCTGAGGTGGTGCACACCCCTGGCGGCAAGCGCCTGCTCCGCAACTTTGTCTATGACATTGCAAGGGCGCCGGCCAGCTGGACACCAGGGCGGGTTGCCGAAGATGCCATCGCTGCGATCACCGCACAGGTGGGCCCAACCGATCGTGTCCTCTGTGCCCTTTCAGGCGGGGTTGATTCTGCCGTCGCCGCAGCGCTCATTCATCGCGCGATCGGTGATCGGCTCGTCTGCGTTTACGTCGATCACGGTCTGATGCGCAAGCGCGAGTCGAATCTTCTTCGCGAAGTCTTCGCTAATACCCTGGGCATGACCATCCATATGGTTGATGCGGAGGAGCGCTTCCTCGGCGCACTTAGCGGAGTAGAGGACCCGGAAGAGAAGCGCAGGATCATCGGTCGCGAATTCATTCGCGTCTTTGAGGAGGAGTCGACGAAGCTCGGCGACTTCAAGTTCTTGGCACAAGGGACCCTCTACCCAGATGTGATCGAGTCCACTTCGAAAGAGACAAAAGCCGCGCAGAAGATTAAGACGCATCACAATGTAGGCGGCCTCCCCGACGACTTGAAGTTCAAACTCGTTGAGCCGTTGCGAGCCCTCTTCAAGGACGAGGTGCGCGCGGTTGGCCTTGAACTTGGCCTCCCCGAGTCTGTAGTTCTGCGACAACCGTTCCCAGGCCCCGGCCTTGCGATCCGCATTCTTGGTGACGTGACGAAGGAGCGACTTGACACGTTGCGCGAAGCCGATTGGATCGTGGTCGACGAGATCAAGACGGCGGGGCTTTACCGCAGCATCTGGCAGTCATTCGCCGTGCTTACGCCAATGCGCTCGGTTGGCGTGATGGGCGATGGGCGCACCTACGGCAATGTGCTCGCACTGCGCGCGGTCACGAGTGAAGACGGGATGACCGCAGATTGGGCGCGACTCCCATACGACCTGATTGAGCGCATCTCGGCGCGCATCGTCAATGAGGTGCCGGGCGTGACGCGGGTCGTGTACGACGTCACCTCCAAGCCACCCGCCACGATCGAGTGGGAGTGACCCCCGGACCTGAGCGCCTCCCCTCACCGGGGGCGAGCTACCTAAAGGTGAAGCCGATCCTCCTCGAAGGGCGACCAGAGGCTGGAGTGCATACAGGGATGAGTACGCCAACGACCATGCCTGACGGCTGGTGGGTTGGCCTGATGTGGGCTGAGGATGATGCTGGTGTTGTGAGTTGTCGCGAGGTTGCGCCGATCGCCGGCCCCCCACCAACGCCCCCACTCCAGCGCCTCGGCGAGCTAATGACGAATGGCCTCGGCGACCTTCTCGCCGTTGAGGAGGGGCGCTCCTGCTTGAAGTTGCGCCTCCTCGGCGATCTTGCGAGCGAGAGCGAGCCCTGGCGCCGCCCGCTGGTGCTCCAAGTGGCGGCCAAGTGGGATCCGATGCGAGTCGCTACGATGAGTGAGACGAAGGTTGCCGAGGCGGCACTCGATGCCTTCACCCGTGCGATCGAGGTCGCGCACCGACCCTGACGCACCGCAGCAGGAGGGGGATCGATCATGAGTGATCCGTTTAAGGACTTCCTTGAAGAGCTGGAGCGACGCCGAGGTAACGGCGGCCCCAAGGCCAATGAGACCTCTGAACCCGAGCCTGAATCCGACGCGCCAACCTCGCGCACCCGTGCCCGTCGCCCTGGAGGCTCTGCCCCGCGCGGACCACGACCAACATTCAAGTTTGGACTTCGCACCCTCCTCCTGCCGCTGATCATCGCTCTCGTTCTGGTCGGCGGGCCCCTCGTCGGGCTCCTCACGGATGCGCGCTGGTTTGAATCACTCGGCGCAGGGGTCCTCTACTGGCAGCGACTACAGCTGCAGGGCGGACTCTTTGTTGGCGGAACGCTTGCCGCACTTGTTCTCTTGATGGTGAGCCTCGTTGTGGCAGGGCTCATCGCCCGCCGCCTCGGCGGTGAACCAACCAACTCCGGAACTCCACGTGAACCGCGCACTCCGCTTATGGATGATCGCGGCAATCTGCAATCAGACGGGATCCTCGATGCGCTCCGCGGACTCCTTGGCGCGGATGGCGATGGCACAGTGCGCAGTGCTGGTGCCACGATCGGCAACGGCGCCTTGCGTATCGGTGCTGTGGTAATCGCGCTGCTCATTGGCGCACAGGTTGCGGCGAATTGGCAACAGATTGCGCTCTGGCAGAACGCCGTACCGTACGTCGCCGATGGCTCAGCGGTTGATCCAATCTTCGGGCGCGACATTTCGTTCTACCTCTTCAGTCTCCCCGTCCTGCGCCTCGCGCAGGGTCTTGGAATTCTTCTTCTCGGCGGCGCCACGGCGCTTGCCGCGCTGCGCTACCTCCCTGCACTCGGCGCTCGTGGCCTTGGCGGCATTGGCACCCTGCCACGCCTCCACCTCGCCCTCCTGGTTGGGGGCATCTTGCTGGTCACCGCGTACGGCTATCAGCTCGACAAGCTTGACCTTGTCTACTCACAGAACGGCGTTGCAACAGGCGTCTCGTACACCGACGCAATGGCACGCATCCCTGGCCTTGATGCACTAACCGTGATTGCAGCACTCGCCGCCGCCTTCTTGGTGGGCGCCGCCGTTACGCGTTCAACGTGGCCGCTCGTGCTCACCGTTACCGTCTGGTTCGGTGCGTCAGCGGTGCTTACCGGCCTCTATCCAGAGTTTGTGCAGCGCTTCCAGGTCACGCCGAACGAGTATGCGCTCGAGGAGCCGTACATCGCCAACAACATTCGCATGACGAGGTTGGCCTTCGGCCTTGATGGCTGGACTGAGCGTCAATACGGCGGATCTGCCGAGCTCACCACCACAGCCATCGCGGATAACTCGGAATCATTTGCTGATGCACGTCTCTGGGACTACCGCCCACTGCAGGCGACGCTCGATCAGCTCCAGACCGTCCGCCAGTACTACAACTTCTCGGATGTTGATGTTGACCGCTACATGATTGATGGGAAGCAGCGACTTGTGATGCTCTCCGCGCGTGAGTTGAACCCACAGCGTGCGCTCCAGTCGGCCACCTGGGTGAACCGTCGCATCGCCTTTACGCACGGTATCGGCGTGGCCATGGTCCCCGTCGCTGGTGTGGCGAGCGGTGGACTTCCGCAACTGATCATTCGCGACATCCCACCAGTCTCGAGCGGCGGCGCTCCGGTGGTGAGCGAGCCGCGCATCTACTTTGGCGAACTTGATGATGACTGGGTGATCGTCGGCGCTAAGACCGACGAGTTTGATTACCCGGTTGGCGACGATGCCAACGGTTCGGGGAACTCAGGCGATGCGACCACGAAGTGGAGCGGCACCTCAGGAATCTCGCTGAACACCTTCTTCAATCGACTCCTCTTCGCGGCGCGACTCGGCGACCTGAACCTGCTGATCAGTGACCAGATCACTGCAGACAGCCAGCTGCTCTGGCGCCGCACGATCAGCGAGCGCGTCTCGTCCCTCGCACCATTCGTCACCTGGGACTCCGATCCATACCTCGTGATTCGTGCGGATGGTGGACTGAGTTACGTCGTGGACGGCTACACCACCAGCGATCACTTCCCGAACGCCAACGCGGTGGAGGGGAGCAGCGTCAACTACCTTCGCAACAGCGTAAAGGCGACGGTCGACCTCTATACGGGCGAGACCGCGCTCTACCTGGCGGATGCCAAGGACCCGATCGCTCAGGCGTGGTCGAAGGTTTTCCCAGGCCTTCTTCGCCCAATCGATACGATGCCGGCCGATCTACGTGCGCACCTTCGGGTCGGCGCGAGCGGCTTCGACATCACCACGCGCGTTTACGCCACATACCACGTGACCGACCCGCAGACCTTCTACCGCCAGGACGACGTGTGGACCGTCCCTGAGTCGGCAGCCGGCTCACAGTCACTCCCAGGGGAGTCGTACTACGTACGGGTTCGCCTGCCAGGTGAGACCGGCACAGAGTTCACCCTGATTCAACCGCTCGTGCCGACGAGCCGACCGAACATGATCGCCTGGATTGCGGCGCGCAACGACGGCGATTCGTACGGTCAGATCGTGAGCTATCGCTTCCCGAAGGACACCTCGGTCTTCGGTCCAAGCCAGGTTGGCGCCCGCATCGATGCAGACCCAATCATCTCGGCGCAGACAACGCTCTGGGATCAATCTGGTTCAACCGTTACGCGTGGCAACCTCATCGTGACCCCAATTGGCGGCACGGTCGTCTACCTGCAGCCGGTGTACCTGCAGTCAACGTCAAGCTCGTTCCCAGAGTTCCAGAAGATCGTCGCCGCAACCTCGACCAAGGTGGTGTGGGGAAACACGCTCTCTGAAGCGTTGAATTTCCTCGTTGGCGGCGGCGTCGTAGATCCGGGTGGTGGAACGAACCCGACCGACATTGCGGGACTCGTCTCCAAGGCCTCAACGCTCTTTACCCAGGCCCAGACCGCGCTGAAGGCTGGCGACTTCGCAACGTACGGTGTACGCATCAGTGAGCTGCAGGCGGTTCTCAAAGAGCTGACGGCGCTGACGGAGAGCACCAAGCCGTAGCGGCGAACGAATGAGCACGGTGCCGCGCCTAGGGCCACTACAACTTGCGGGGCGTGAAGCGCCGGCGCTTTACGTCATTGGCCTGCTCGCTACCGTCGTCGGAGCCAGTGCCCTTGTCGCGGGGTTCGCAGGTGCAGGCGTTGGGCTTGTCATGTTCGCCCTCGTCTTGGTTGGCGTTGGTGGCATCGCTCTCTCAGGGGCTTCCGCACTGCAGCGGCGCGTCGATACGCCCGCTGCGGGTTGGCGCGGTCCTGGTCCGCTCGCAATCTTCTGGACGACGATTCCGTGGGCCCTGCTCGCACAGCTACTCGTCGGAGCAACGCTCACCTCGGTTGGTGCGGCATTCGCGCTGCTGCGTACGCCACTTGGAACCCTCGCCCTGGCGGCGGCATCGAACGCTGCGACGGTTCTGATCATAGGCCTCGTGGTGGTTGGCAGCGGCGCAGTGCACTGGCGAGATTTGATCTTTGCGACACGAGCCGCTTCACCAAAAACGCTACCACCACCTGATCGTCGTGGCGGACTCGCCGGCGATCTCTTCTGGGGCGTTGCCCTTGCCCTGCCGATCCTGAGTGCCGCCGGCCTCTTTGCAACGCTCGTTATGAACGGCACTGGGCTAAGCGCCCCAGTAGTCCTGCCACCAGCGATGGGTGCATTGGACCTAGCCGCAAACGTGCTAACCGCTGGTCTGATCGCACCGATCGGTGAAGAACTTCTCTACCGTGGTGTGATCGCACAGGCCTGGGCGCGGCAATCATCTGCACGCCGAGCGATCCTCTTCTCTGCGATCGTCTTCGCCTTCGCGCACACACTTACGGTTGGTGGAACATCTGTCGGCGATGCTGCGAGCGTTGTTGCTGTCACATTCGCGGTGCGGCTTCCACTCGGGATTGCGCTTGGGTGGCTCTGGATTCGCCGACGATCGCTCCTCGCGACGATCGCGTTGCACGCCTCGTACAACCTTGCCATCGTCGCTGTCATTGCCCTCTCATAGCGGGACCAGGTACATACGCGCCTGATACGCGGCGCGCGAGAGGATGCGCTTGCCTTCGGTAGGGCGGCGGGAAAACGGCGGGCTCGCCGTTCTGCCGAAGGTGCCAATGTTGGCCGCCAGGTCTACGCCGCGGAGGTTCAATGAGTCTCGCCATAGCAGCGGCTGTACCCAGCGATATGAGTCTAGAGCAGCGCGATCGTGATCAGCGCTTCATTAGGGCACTCGATGCGTTGCTCGCGCAGAGCGGCTCAACGCACACCGCGCACGACCTGGTAGAACTCAGTGGAGGGCCAGGCGGGCTCTTGCAGGGGAACCCAATCGAGAGGCTGTTGCGCGCTGGCGTGCGGAGCGAGGCCGCTGAACTGGTGGTTCGCACCGTGAACGCCGCGCACGATCTCACCGCCTGGTGGCCCGCAGAGCGAACCCGCGTTCAGGCGCCGGCCGATCTCGCCGCGATCGCTCAGCCGATCTTCGGCAGGTCGGCACAGGAGCAGCTTCACATCGCCATTGTTGATGGTCGCAACGGGCTGCTCGACCTGCGCCACGTCTATACGGGCACAGCGACGGGCACGAGTGTGCGCATCGGTGAGCTCCTGCGTCCGGTCCTTGAGGCGCATGGTGTCGGCTTCGCCGCCGTCCACAACCATCCGAGCGGTGACCCAGAGCCTTCAGACGAAGACCTCCGGCTGACGAGCGAACTCCTCGCCGCCGCTCGGCTGCTCGACATTGAGTTCCTGGACCACCTCGTCATTGGGCATGGTCGCTGGGTGAGCATTCGCTCGAAGCAGCCCGCGATCTGGGGTGGTGAGGCGCCATAGGGGGGAGGGCGGGGGTGCGCGGAGTGGGTGCTACCATCGCGCCATGCTTGACCGAATCTATAGCCTCTTCTCGCGCGACATCGGCATTGACCTCGGCACGGCGAATACGCTCGTCCACGTCGCTGGTAAGGGTGTCGTCATTAGCGAGCCCTCGGTCGTTGCGGTAGAGTCCAAATCGCGCAAGGTTCTCGCCATCGGCGCTGAGGCGAAGCGCATGCTCGGGCGTACCCCCGCGAATATCGTGGCGATTCGACCTCTCCGCGATGGCGTGATCTCCGACGCCGCGGTCACCGAGCAGATGATTAGCTACTACGTACGCAAGGTGCACCAAGGCGGATGGCTCTCTGCCCGTCCGCGCATGATCATCGGCATTCCTTCAGGGGTAACCGAAGTTGAGAAGCGTGCCGTGCGCGATGCTGCCATTCGAGCGGGCGCGCGCTGGGTGCGCCTTGTCGAGGAGCCGATGGCCGCGGCTATTGGAGCCGGCCTCGCCGTAGGTGAGCCAAACGGCAGCATGATCGTCGACATTGGCGGCGGCACCACGGAGGTTGCGGTCACCAGCCTCGGCGGCATCGTGACGGCGCGGAGCATTCGCATTGCGGGCGACGAAATGGATGAGAACATCGTTGCCTACGCCCGACGTCAGTACAACCTGCTCCTGGGTGAGCGCACCGCCGAAGATATCAAGATGGCGGTCGGTTCGGCGCACTCTGGCGAGTGGGACTCGCAGCGCATCACCTTCCGTGGACGTGATCTACTCACCGGCCTGCCTCGCGCGGTAGAGGTGGCGGCGCCGCAGGTGCGTGAGGCTATTGAGCCTTCGATCGTTGAGATCATCAATGCCGTGCGCGACACTATTGAAGAGACACCACCAGAGCTCGTGGCTGACATTATGGACCAGGGCATCGTGCTTGCTGGTGGTGGTGCACTCCTGCTCGGTATGGATGTGCGCCTTTCTGCCGAAACAAAGATGCCAGTTCGCATCGCCGATGATCCGCTAACCTGCGTCGTGCGCGGCACCGGCATCATTCTTGACGAGGTTGAGGCGCTCGAGAAGATGCTCGTCCCCGAAACCTATCAGCGCCCCCTGCGCTAAGGACCCATGCTCCCCCGCGATCGTGGAGAGCGTAATCCGCAGGCTGGCCTTGTCGCCGTTGGCGTTGTGTTGCTCTTCAACGGGCTCCTCTTCTTACTCTCGGGCAGCGCGCCAGTTCTTGCCGTGCAAGGTGCAGTGGGACAGGTGGTGCGCACCCTCAGCGAGCCCGTTGCCGCGGTGGGGCGAGGGGCCGTATCGGTTCGCGATCTCTTCGTCGACATTCGTAGTCTCCAGGCTCGCCTCGCAGCGCTGCTCCGGGAGCGCGATCAGCTCGCCTCTGAGGCCGCCCGCATTGCCAGTCTTGAGCGTGAGGTAGCGGAGCTCCAGGCGACGCTCGACCTGCGTGCGACAACCTCGTTTGCAACGGTTGCGGCTCAGGTTGTTGCGCGGGATTTCGCGATTGATCGGCGCTACATAATTCTCGATGTTGGGAGCGCCGATGGCGTAAAGATTGGTGACGTCGTCATTGGGGTGGGCGCCTCACTCGCAGGGCGCGTTGTGCAGGTTTCCGATCAGAGCTGCCAGGTCCGTCTCCTCACCGACCCCGAGTTCTCGGTCACCTCTGAGGTCGCCTCAACCGGTGCGATCGGGCAGGTTCGCGGGCGTGCCGCCAACCCGCTCGCCTTCGATGATGTCGACGCACAACGCCAGGTGCTTGTTGGGGCGGAGATCACCACCTCTGGAATTGAGCTCGGCCCGACACTGCGATCAGCCTTCCCGCGAGGGCTCTCTGTAGGCCGAGTGGTCGCCGTGAACAGCGTCGCCTCGGCTGTGCTGCAGAGCGCAGATGTGCAGCCGACCCTCGACTTAGACTCCGTTAGGACGTTGCTCGTAATCCTGAATTACCGCGGCGGGCTACCTGAGCCGAGCGTGACACCGTAGCCGAACGCTTCGCCATCTTCTTCTTATAGGCGGCGATCACTTTTTTTGCTGGTCCGTCCGCCACAATCCTGCCACCCTCAAGTTCAACAGCGCGCGTGCAGAACGTGGCTGCAGAGTCGAGATCGTGCGTCACGAACACTATGGCCCGCGCCCGCTTCATGAGCTCCGTGATTCGGCCACGCGATTTTTCGATGAAGGCGGCATCCCCAGTTGAGAGGACCTCATCAAGGAGCAGCACGTCGGGCTCAACCGAGGTGGCGACGCTGAACCCAAGGCGTGCGCGCATTCCTGTGCTGTACGTGCGGACCTCAGCCTCGGCGAATTCACCGAGTCCAGCAAATTCAAGAATCGCTGGCACTCGTCGCACCATCTCCCTGTGGGGGATCCCGAGGAACTCACCAACGAGGAGCGCGTTTTCGCGCGCATTCAGTTCCGGGTCAAAGCCGGCACCGAGCTGTAGGAGCGTGGCAATCTTGCCGCGAACGGCGACCTTACCGACCGAAGGCTCCAGGATGCCGGCTAGCACCTGCAGCATGGTGCTTTTACCTGCACCATTGGGCCCAATCACCGCGACGGATTCGCCCGCCTCAACACGAAAGTCAACGTCGCGCAGTGCCCAGAACTTGCCGCTCTGGGAGTGTCGGCCGTCGCGTAGCACCGTATCGCGGAGCTTGCGCTTTTTGCTCAGACGCAGGTCGTACTGCACGCCAAGACCCGTGAGTAAGATTGGTAGAGGTGCAACCTTCGTTCGCGTGCTCTTGCGCTGCGCCACTTAGAGCACCTTGACAAAGAGTGGTGAGACTCGTCGGAAGAAATAAATTGAGAGCAGGGTCGCTGGAATAGAGGCGAGTGCCAGGATGCCGAGCGCCCCCCACTCAGGGGGGCGACCATAGTAGAGAGCGTCGCGATACCCGGAGAAGATCCAGGTGAATGGGTTGATGGCGACAAAGAAGCCAAACCACGGGTGTTTATCACCAAGCGCCTGGAGTTTTTCAAGCGGAAAGAGTGCAGGAGAGAGATAGAACCAGATACGAAGGCCATGAGGGATGAAGTTTGAAATATCGCGGAAGAAGACCGCCACCGCGCTCAGCACAATAACGATGGGAACTGTCCAGAGGAACTGCACCGCTGCGACAGGAAGAACAGCGAGTGACCAAGGGCTGAGGCGATCAGGGTAGAGCAGATAGAGCGCTCCGAGCGGGACGAGGGCAAAAATGAAGTTCGCGACGCTTGCAAATACGGAAGAGGCTGGCAGAACGATGTGGGGAAAGGCGATCTGGCGCATCACCTGCTCGCGGCCGCGAACCGAGGTCGTGGCTGAGGCGAGCGCAGCGGAGAACCACTTCCAGGGGAGGATGGCGGAGCCGAGGAATAGGAGGATTGCCGGCTGACTGCGATTGAAAATGACGCTGACCAGGAGGAAGTAGACGAAGAGCTGGAGAGCTGGGTCGAGGAACCACCAGATGTTCCCCAGCAGGGAGTTTGCCCCTTTGTTCCGAATCTCGGACATCGTCAGGTACCAGACGAGGCGGCGGCGCTCCACAAGGGAGGCGAGGCTCTCAAGAATGGTGCCAATGCTGCCCCGGCGCGGCCTGCCGACGGTCAGTTCCGTGCTGTGGGTCGTCATGAGAGGGCGAGAATAGCACCCGCCCCCCCTATACTGCCCATAACTAGGCCCTGACTGAAGGAGGATCACTGAGCATGAACCCAATCGCACGCCTACGCGCCAGAGCCGCCGCCCGATTTCAGGCCGCCGACAAAACGGCGCTGACCAACCTCTCATTTGTTATTGCGATCGCCCTTGCTGGGGCCCTCCTCGTCGGAGTTGCCGGATACTCCGTTTATCAGGGCACGTGGGCGCCTGCAGTTGAGGTCAACAGCGCATCAATCAACAAAGCTGAGGCCAAGGCGCGCGCCGAAGTCACGGCCTTTCAGATCGCGCTCCAGGGCTCACGTGTTCGTGCGCGTGTTGCCGCTGGCACCATGACGAACAGCGCCGGTGACGCTGCCCTCAAGGCGCTCAACGACCAGGCGCAGGCGATTAGCAATCAGGTCACGACCGACATGGTCGACACGCTTCTCATTCGCGACCTCGCGGCCGCCAATGAGGTCACTGCTAACCCGGCTGCGTTTGCAATTGAATGGGCGAAGGAGACAACCCTTCCAGAGCTACGACTCTTCCGCCGCATCAGCATTGACGCGGCAAACGACACGAAGATCAAGAAGCCGACCGCCTCCACACGCGCAGCAGCGAAGGCGAAGGCCGAGGCGATCCTCACCGAGATCAAGGCGGGTGGCGACTTCGCCACAATTGCAAAGCGTGATTCAACCGACTCATATGCTGAACTTGGCGGGCTCGTTGGTTGGACCACGAAGGCCGAGGATCCAACAGAGGATCTCGCTTATGCAGCTGCCTGGGCACTCGCTCCAGCAGCAGATGGCGCTACGCAGCCGATCACCGACGTCATCGCACGTTCCGAGAATCAGTTTGTCATCTTCCGCCTTGAGAAAGCCCAGGCTTCGAAACTTGATCCAGACTTTGAGAAGCAGATCAGCGATGCAGGGATTGACCGCGGCCTCTATGAGCGCATGGCCGAGGAGCGCGCGTTGCAGACCGCCCTCAGCGACAAGATCACGGCACAGCTGCTCGCTGGCCCAGTCGAGCAACGCGAGGTCAGCTACGTCGCGGCTACCGTTCCAGAGAAGGATGCCGAGCAGGTTCAAGTGAGCCACATCCTCTTTAGCCCAAAGGATGATCCGAATACCGCAGGCAACCTCGATCCAGCTGATCCGGCCTGGGCCGCCGCCGAGAAGGAGGCGAACGACCTGGTTGCTCGCCTCAAGAACGGTTCCAGTTTTCAGAGTGAGGCGAAGAAGAGCGACGATAAGACCTCTGGGGCTAACGGCGGACTCTTGGCATGGGCGCCAAAGGGCACCTACGTTCCAGAGTTCGAGGTGGCCATTTGGGCCGGCGGGGTGAAGCACAACGACATCCTCGGGCCAATCAAGACGCAGTTCGGCTATCACGTGATTCAATTCGACGCGCGCCGAGCTTCGCTGAAGGATCGCCTTGACGAACTCGCTACGGCGCTCGCCGCCGATGGCGTGGACTTCAAAAAGGCCGCCACCACCGCCACAGATACAATTGAAGAGCTCAACTTCGCAAGCCCAGGCTACGTGCCGAAGTACACGGTCACCCCAGAGCTCGGCAGTGTAGTGTGGGGCCTAAAGGCTGGCGGAACGAGCGCTGTCGTTGAAAGCTCAAAGACCTATCTCATCGTCCATGTTGATGGCGTGGAGATGCGTGCGTTGACGGCCGATCAGATCACAGGTATCAAGGCGAGCGGCTTCTCGATTTGGCTTGACCGCTATCGCTCCGCGGCGCGCGTGGCGGTTGACGGAGCCGTGGTGCAGGAGGCTGGGGCTTCGCCAACTCCGTGACCGCGAAGGCGTTCAGCGGATCGATTGACGCCCTCATCGCAGCTGCGCAACGTGCCGATGCGAGCCTAGATCCAACGAACGGCATAACCATCGTTGCGCTAAGTCAGTGCGGTGCCGTTGCCATTGACACGGCGCGCCCACTCATCGTGCTGCTCGACAGCGCAACGACGAGTGACCAGTTGCCGGGCCGCAGTGGTTCAGGTTTCGCACTCCTTTCGCGCCTCTACGGCGCCGAACGAGCGGTGAGGCTGCTGCCGAGTGGCGGTGCCAGCACCCTTGGCTCCTGCGCATCCGGTGGCGCAGTCGCTGACCAAGCCATCTATATCGCTGGGCTTGAGCCGCTTGATGCCCTCGCCACACCGTGGACGATGCCCTGGCTCAGCGCCCGACTCCGAGCCCCCGATGGCTGCCCGTGGGATCGCGAGCAGACCCACGCCTCGCTGGCGAAGCACCTCATTGAAGAGGCATGGGAGCTGCACGACGCAATCGCGGCACTTGAATCAGCGAGTGAGAGCGAGCGACCACGAGCGATCGCCGACCTCGCCGAGGAGCTTGGCGACGTACTGCTTCAGGTGGTGCTGCACTCGCAAATCGCGCAGGAGCGTGGCCACTTCGATCTTGCCGATGTGCAGGATGGTCTCGTGCGCAAGATCGTTCGTCGACACCCACATGTCTTTGGCGACGCGAGTGCGGCGACGACGCGCGACGTGCAGCGAAACTGGGAGGCAATCAAGGCGGGTGAGCGCGCCGCGGCTGGCGATGGCGAGAAGGTCAAGGGTGCGCTTGACGGGGTGAGCCGCGGGCTCCCGGCGCTCTCGGCGAGTCGCGAACTGCAAGACCGCGCCAGTGCCGTTGGCTACGATTGGCCAACCCTCGACGGCGTACGGGCGAAGATCAGCGAAGAGTTGGCCGAGCTCGATGAGGCACTCGCCGAGGCTGGGCACCCCGACCAGATCACCAGCACGCAGGCATCAAGCGCTGCCGCGTTGGCACACGCGCAAGAGGAGCTGGGCGACGTGCTCGCTGTCATCGTTAACCTGGGTCGCCGCAGCGGCATTGATGCCGAGGCGGCACTTCGCGGGGGCAACGACAAGTTCCGGCGCCGCTTCAGCGAAGTCGAGCGCCGAGCCGCCTCACGCGGGATCGTGCTAAAAGATGCAGACTTCACCACATTAGATGCGCTCTGGGATGAGGCGAAGGCCGCCGAGCGCGAAGCGAAAGGATAGGGGGCACGATGAGCAAGGTACGAGCCGATGGGCGCGCCGTAGATCAACTCCGCGATCTGAAGATTGAACTCGGTGTCCAGAAGTGGGCTGAGGGTTCCGCCATTATTTCGATCGGCAATACCGTGGTGATCTGCTCCGCCTCCATTGAAGAGCGCGTGCCCCCACACCTTCGCGGCAAGGGGACCGGCTGGGTCACCGCCGAGTACAGCATGCTGCCACGTGCAACCAACACACGCTCCGATCGCGAGGCGGTCCGCGGCAAGCTGGGCGGCCGCACCCACGAGATCCAGCGACTGATCGGCCGCGCCCTTCGGCAGTCGGTCAACCTGACCAAACTCGGTGAGCGCTCAATCCTCATTGATTGCGACGTGCTCGTTGCCGACGGCGGCACCCGCTGCGCCAGCATCACCGGTGGCTGGATCGCCCTTGCCATTGCGATGCGTGCGAAGAAGCTTGAGGCGCACCTGGTGCGCAACGTGGCCGCCGTCTCGGTCGGCATCGTTGACGGCCAGGCCGTTCTCGACCTGCCGTATGAAGAGGACAGCCGTGCTGATGTCGACCTGAACGTGGTCGCCACCGACGCTGGCCACTATGTCGAACTGCAGGGGACGGCTGAACAGGATCCGTTCCACCGCACCGCCCTTGACGAGATGTTGAAGCTTGCCGACGCTGGGATCGCCGACCTCATCAAGTTCCAGCGCGACACCCTCGCCGGCGCGTGATCGCGCCGCGACGGCGGCTCCTCGTCGCGACCGGTTCGGCACATAAGCTGATCGAGCTACAGCGCCTCTTCGGTGATCTGCCGATTGACCTGGTGACCCTGCGCGATCTTGGTATCACCGACGAAGCCCCAGAAGATGGCGCAACATTTGAAGCGAACGCCATGCAGAAGGCTCGCTGGTACGCAGAGGCTTCGAGCGAATGGACGCTCGCCGACGACTCTGGCCTTGAGGTGGCGGCACTGAACGGTGCACCAGGTGTGTACACGCGCCGCTATGCAGGGCCAGATGCCACCGACCAACAGAATTACGAGAAGCTTCTCTCCGAAACATCGGGAGTCACCGATCGATCGGCGCGCTTCGTCTGCACCATGGCGCTGATTGATCCCGTCAACGGCTCAGAGCGCTCCTTCCGTGGTGAGTGCGCTGGCGCTCTCACAACAGCGCCGCGAGGGGAGTTCGGCTTCGGCTACGACCCGATCTTTGAGGTGGATGGACGAACGATGGCGGAGCGAGCACCCGCAGAGAAGGATGCGCTCAGCCATCGCGGCCGTGCCGCCGCCTTGGTTGCAGCAGCGCTTAGGAGTGAGCTCGAACAAACGCGCTAAGCGCCGCGCGCGGCCCCTTCGCCTCGGGGATGGGTAGCAGCGGATACACGTGCACCAGGCCCTCCTCAAGATAGGCGGTGCAGGAGACGCCGGCGGCTTTCGCATCTGCCACCAGCCGGAGCGCTTGTGGGTAGAGCACGTCGCGCGAGCCACTAAAGAGCAGCAGCTCGCCAATTCCGCGGAGCGAACCGAACTGCGGACTCACTTCAGCGCGACGAGGATCATCGCTGCCGGCCCAGAAGAGACCCGCAACCTCAAGAAATGGCGCGCTGAGAATGGGATCGGCGCGGTCGTATGTTGGCGTCTTGGGATCGGACATGGTCACGTCAAGCCAAGGCGAGATGAGTGCGACACGCGGTGAGCCACCGCCTGCGGCGACGCGTTGCGCAAGCGCCAGTGCAAGCCCACCGCCGGCAGAATCACCCATCAGCACGGGGGCACTGGCGCCGCTCCCTCGCGCCAACGTCAGGAGAGCATCAAACGATGTGGACCATGTTGCCTCAGGCGCCAGTGGATAGATCGGCAGTACAACCGTGGCGCCACTCGTTCGGGCAATCTCTGCGCACAGGTTCCAGTGAATGATCGAAGCATCACCCACATACGCTCCGCCATGCAGATACACCATCTCCACGCCAGTACTGCCGCTCTTTGGGGTAAGAGTCCACACCGGGAAGCCAAGCGTCTGATCAACCTCTGCGCTCACCGTCTTCAGGATTCCCTTCGGCGGGAGCGCAGGCTTCTGGCTGTGCATTCGCGCGAACATCGCACGGGCATGCGCATCGTCTCGAGGCGGCTTCAGCGCCGCAATCGCTCCCAAGATCCACCCGAAAAGGTTGTGCTGCAGTGAAGGCATGGGGGGATTCTACGGCGCGGATGGCAGTGGTGACGGCGTGCTTGACTCTGTGGGCGTCGGGCTCGGCGTTGCGCTCGGCGGTGGCGCCGTTGGGTCTGGGGTTGGGGTGTAGCGCGGCAGCGGCAGCCCAGCGTCGCACGAGGCGAGCGTTGGGAACGGATGGGTCAGCGATGGTGATGGCGTCGCGGTTGGCGTGGGGGAGGCCCCACTCGCGAGCGGCGCGGGGCTAAAGGTTGCCTCTGCGCCGAGCTTCGGCTCGCTTGCAGTTGCCGGGAAACTCCACGGCCGTGTGCCAGGGGTTGGGAAGAGGCGCTCTCCGAGCATCAGCATGCGTGCAGCGTCAAAGAAGACGACCGAGCCGAAGGGGCTGTATTCGCCCTTATGTCGATAACGCAGGATCGTGTCCCCTGGCTGGATCACGGCACGCACGATCTTGCTCGTGTCAAACGATCCGGCCGCCTCAGCCAACTGCGGAATCAGGGCTGGGTTGAGGTCGGTGCGCACCCCATCGCCAATCACATCAAGAAGGGCGAGGGCATTGCCAACAAAATTTTCGCTGCGCGCCAACTCATCGCGGGCGGCGAGCAGGATCTCAATCTGTCGTGGACCACGGGTCATGTCGTCAGTCCCTGGCGCCTTGCGAATGCGCGCGTAGGCGAGCGCACACTCACCACTCATGTGCCAGTTTCCGGCGGGTAGTCGTGCCCCGTCCATGTTGGTTCGATAGGAGACGTCAAGAATGGTGCGTCGGATCGTAAGGTCAACGCCGCCGAGCTGGTCAATAATCTTGACGAAGGTTGGAATCACGACGACGGCGGTCGCATCAATCTTCACGTTGAACGCGCTGCCCAGTGCGGTGCTGAGCGCAACGGCCGGGCCCTCGGGGAACCTCTTCGGATAGCGCAGCGCATACGACCAGAGCGAGTTGATCTTCGGCCCGAAGATATCGCCGTTGCCGAGAGGTACGTTAACCAGATCACGAGGAATAGAGACGGTACTAACGTAACCGCCGATGCGATCCCAGCTGACGATGATCATCGAGTCGGTGTTAAACGAGGTGCGGTGCCCCATGGTGTCGGCGCCGATGAGCAGCATCGTGAATCGATCGGCGAGTGGTGGCGGTGTTGGTGTGGCGCTCTCCGCAGCTGAACCATCCGGAGTTGGTGTGCCGAATCCCGAGAAGACGCCGGTCGCCGCGACCTTGGCGCGGTAGACAATCGCCGCCGCACCGGCCTGCGGCGCAATTGAGATCAAAAGGGCGAGCGCGAGCAGGATCGCCGAGCGGCGAGTGCGCCTCGTACCGCGGGCAGCATCGACGGTCACCAGGATGCGCCATGGGATTGAGAGGAGCAGGAGGGCGAAGAGCAGCGTGAGGCGGCCTGGCGTGGCAATCGCGGCGGCGGTGCGCACTACGCCGAAGAGGAGGAGGGCACCGAGCGCCACGACAAGGAAGACGACCAGGGGGAGGGCGGAGAAGAGTGCTGCGCGGCGACGTCTGTCGAGCCACTGGCCGAGTCCGGGCACGATGGCTGATGCGGCGGCGGCTCGGAGGGAGCCCGTTTTGGGCGTGGATTCAGCAGGCATAGGGTGATGATGCCACCCGATTGGGAGGAGCGTTTAGGATGAGCATGTCGGGGTGTGGCGCAGCTTGGTAGCGCGCCTGCTTTGGGAGCAGGAGGTCGGAGGTTCGAATCCTCTCGCCCCGACCACAACCTCCCCTCTATTGCCCTCAGATCTGGTCGCCTTGACCGCCTCGTTTAGACTGACGCCATGACGAGCCAGCCCCTCTCGGAGCGCCTCAGCGCCGGATACCGTCGCTTCCGCGCCGGCCGTTACAACGACGAGCGCGTGCGCTATGACGAGCTTGCACGCGAGGGCCAGAAGCCGCGCACGATGATCGTCGCCTGCTCCGACTCCCGCTCTGCCCCAGAGACAATCTTTGACGCTGGCCCAGGCGAACTCTTCGTGGTGCGCAACGTCGCTGCGCTTGTCCCGGTGTACGCACCAGATGCCAAGAGCCATGGCGCGAGTGCAGCCCTCGAGTTTGCCGTCCTTAGCCTTGAGGTCACCTCCATCGTGGTGATGGGGCACGGGCGTTGCGGCGGCGTTGCGGCGGCGCTCGATCCAGCATCGCGGCTGACTGACTCCGACTTCATCGGCTCATGGGTTGCCGACCTCAAAACGCTCGATGAGCGAACCCCAGCCTCGACCACAGGCGTCCCGCAAGAGCGCCATCGGCTCATCGAGCATCTCAGCGTGCAGCAGTCACTGGAGCATCTCCGCACCTTCCCCTGGATTGCCGAGCGCGAGCGCGCCGGCAGCCTCACGCTTCACGGCGCCTGGTTCGACATCTCGCTCGGGGAGCTCCACGCTCTCGCAGGGGGCGAGTGGCTCCCACAGCCTTTCGACCAGGCGGGCTGACCCCTCTCGGGAACCGCCAGCCCCGCTCGCTCGTTACGATGGTGATGGGGATACTCCCCACACAGAGTTGAAGTTGAGGTGAACCGTGCGATCACTCCTGAAGGTCTTCCTCCCGCTCGCCCTCCTGCTGGTGGCTGTTGCCCCCGCAGCTGCAGCTGACGAGGCTCCATCCCCAGATGCCACCCCTGAGGCGGTGATGTATTCGGTCGGCAGTTACAGCGGCACACTTCCGATCGCCACTCCCGCTGATGCACACGCCGCGGTACTTGCCGCCGGTGGGCCATTCGACGAATTCACCTACAACGACGGCGCACTGATTGGCGCCACGAAGTACTACGACGTTAAGGGCGAGGCAGGTATCGACACCACCTGGTTCGTTGTCTACACCTACGGATGGAACGACTGCGCATCAGGTTGCCTCAACGGACACAGCTTTGTCTACCAGGTTGATCCACTCACTGGCGCAGCAACCTTTGATAGCCATCAGGGTGACCTGCTCCCGGTCGATGCACCTGCAGCGCTTGTTGAACTAACAGGTCGCAGTGGCGGAATGGTCCCTGAGCCGTACTGGCGCACACTCAACGGTGAGGCGAGCGCCTGCCCAGAGGGGATCACCGATCCAAACGCGCCAGTTTCGAGCGACACGGTTCTGCCGTGCCTGCTTCCAGATGGCTCGCTCTTCCCGATCCTGATGGCCGGTGGTGTTGATGGCAGCACCGATTGGGCCACGAATTACACCACTTGGATGGAAGAGTTCCGCGCCTCACTCGAGCCATGCGCCGCCGATGTAGACCTAACGGATCCGGGCCTCACAGCCTGCCTCTTGCCTGACGGCACCGCCGTTGGTGCAATGCCACTCTTCGCCATGGATATGGCGGGAGCGGGTGAGGAAGAGAACGGCTGGACGACCACACTGCCAGCACTCATCTTGGCGGCACTGCTCGCCTGGATCGGCGCAGCGGCACTCGTCGGCCGATCGAAGCGTCGCGCCGCGTAACTCGAGCGCACTAGGAAATACCGGGCGACCCCGGCCGAGCCGCTCAGGCGGTCAGGTCGGGGTCGTTCCCCATTCGTAGTTCTGCTTCAAGATTCGCAAGTACACGAATGTCTCCGTTTCGAGCACACCAGCGATGGAGCGCAGTCGATCGGTGAGGAACGTCAGCAGCGCATCATTGTCTTCACAGACCACTTCAATGAGCAGGTCGTACGCACCAGCCACCACAACGCAGTAGCTCACCTCCGGAAGTGCCTCGAGCTCTTTGGCGGTTGTGAGGAGTGCGGCGGGAGTGCAGCGCACGCCGATCATGGCCATCAGTGGGTAGCCAACCTTGAGCGGATCGGCCACGGCAATGACCTTTAGAGCGCCGCGGTCAACGAGCCCCTTGTACCGGGCGCGGATGGTTGACTCGGGAACGCCAAATGCGGCGGCAATCTCTGTGAAGGGCTTGCGGCCGTCGGCCTGCAGTACCTCCATGAGGCGACGATCGAGTTCGTCGAGTGCTCCGTGGTTGTTTCCTCGTGCCATCTCACCCCCTGTGGTGCGTTGACGTCGCCACGACGTCTGCAGGGCAGATGGCCCAGCGGGGCGAAGGCTACCATCAGGGGGTGATAAGTGGCCCACTCCTCCTCGCGCGCGCCCTCCTGGCAAACGTTCGATTTGCCGTGCTCCAGATCGGCGTGATCGCCCTCGCCGCAACGGTTGGCATCGCGCTCCGCCAGCTCCCCGATTACGCGCTCCAGAACGCTGGCGATTACGCCAACGAGATGGCGAAGCGGCGCGCGGAATACGAGCCTGCGCTTGGACCACTGGTGGGAATCTTTGAGCGTCTTGGCCTATTCCGGGTCTTCACCTCGCCATGGTTCACAGCGCTGCTGGTGCTCCTGACCGCCTCAATCATCGTCTGCACCTGGGACCGCCTCCCGAAGATCGCGGCGGCCACCGCGAGATCTCGCCCCGAACAGCCCGACACGTTCTTTAGTGAATCCTTGCCTGGGCGCGGCGTGATCGATCTCCCTACCGCGTTGCCAGTGGATGCGGAACTCGGTGCCCGAGCGAACGCTGCCGCCGCCGAAGCGAAGCGTGCCGGCTGGGAGGTGAGCGTTGCCGATGACTCTGAGCGCAATGGGGGGCTCCTCCTGCATGCAGACCGCTTCCGTCGCTCAGGCCGTTTCACGCTGGTGATGCACACCGGGTTGGTCGTCATGCTGCTCGGTGCAGCCGCCTCGGGCATCTTCGGCTACACGCAGGGCATTCTACTCACCGATGGCGAGGCGCTCCCAGTGGGGAAGATCGGCACCGCTGACGGGCTCGTGATCGTGAATCACGCCTTTAGCGCGCCGCGCAACTCGGCGGGCGCATTTGCAGATTTCGCCACAGACCTCGGTGTCTACGTGGGCGGGGAAGAGGTTGCGCGGCGGATGGTGCGCGTGAATGAGCCGCTCGCCTATAACGGATGGAGCTTCCATCAAAACTTCTTCGGCCCGGCCGCTCGACTAGAAATTCGTGACGACATGGGAGCCCTGCTCTGGTCTGGTGATGCCCCGTTTGCCGCACAGGTTGATGGCGCGCCGTATGCGACGCTGCCGATCCCAGGGAGCAACGCAGGAATCGAGATGCAGTTGCGACGTGATGCGAACGGCGTTGCCGCCATCTTTATAGTGGCCAGCGCCCCAGACCCGAGCGGTACAACAGCTGCAGACGGCACACTCCCACTGAAGACGCTCTTCGCTTCGGTACTCGCAGTGGGTGACACTGCTACAGCGCCTGGTGCTGGGTTTAGTGTGTATCTCCGTGAGGTGACTTCGTATACGGGAATCATCGCGCGACGTGATCCGGCCTCACTCCTAATCTGGATAGCCGCGGCGCTGATCATGGGCGGCCTCATGTTGACGCTGCGTCGCCCACGCGCGCGACTCTGGTTGCAGATCCGACCCGGCGTTGCAACGGTACCCATCGTGCTCCTTACCGAACGGGGCGCTGATCCAGTGCAATATGGCGCCGTCATTCGGCGCATTACGCGTCGGCTGTCAGGAGAGGCGGCGTAATGGCATCACTGCGAGAGCTTGTGCAGACACTGCTTCCAAACGCCGTTCCCTTGGCGAAGGTGCGCGACGAGTCAATGGCACGCAACGTCACCTGGGTGCGCGTGATGCGCATGCGACTGCCAGCCTTTGATGGCATGGAGTTGGGCGATCTGGCGCTCATTCCGCTCACGCTACTCACGGCAGCCGCCCCTGATGCACAATCACGCGTCGACCTTGCTGAGTATCTTGCCGAGAACGGCTGTACTGGCATTCTGCTCCTCGGTGATGAGCATCCGAGCGCAGCCGAATCGAAGGTGCGGGCTGAGCTCGCGCAGGCCGCAGAGCAGAACGGACTCCCATGCCTTGCAGTGCACGGGATGGAGTCGGCGCAGCTCGAGCGCAGCCTGATTGGTGCGGTCGTCAATCGTCGTGCCGAACTAGAGCGTCAGGCGGTGGGACTCGAACGGCAGATCGCCGCCCTCGCACTTGATGGCCAAGGACTCGAAGCGCTCATCGGTGCATTGGCCGCATTCATCGGTCGCGCGGTGGCGCTTGAGGCGCGTGGCGGTGTCTCACTCGCCGTTGTTGCACCAGCCGGTTTGCCATCGAGCGTCGCTGCGGCGAAGGCGGTCTCGCACTACCTCTCCAAGAGTCGACCAACCGGGCAGCGCATCCCGCTTCCCGCCGTGCCAGGTGCACCAGAGGGGGAACGAGAACTTGAGGAGTCGCCGCTCGGCGACGAGGGTTCGGAGCGGCCAGGCTCGATCATCCTGCTTGGCGATGAGCCGGTTGGCGAGCGTGACCGCATCGCCTGCGAGCGCGTTGCGCCACTTCTCGCGCTTGAGATCGTGCGCGTTGCTGCCGAACTTCCCGGCAACGCCGGTCGCGGCGAGGCGCGCACCCTTCCGGCCGAGGGGCCGCCATGGGTAGCCATCGCGGCTCGCCAGCCGCGCCCACATGAGACCGACGTTCCCGCACTGCGTCGCGAGCTGCGCCTCCTCGCGAGCCCGCGTCGCTTCATGTTGCGTGGGAGCAACGAGAGCCTTGAGGTGCGCATCGTCGCCGTCGCTGACGCAGGCGACCCTGGCGCGGCTGACGCTGCTCGCAAGGTCGCCAAGAGGCTGAAGCGCCCGGTTGCGGTTTCGCGGCCATTCACTGAGGCGTCGGCACGGCCCGCCGCCGAAGCTGAGGCGCGCGCTGCGCTTGAATCATTGGAGCGCCGCATCGGCGGTCGCGCAGGGAGTGGCGGCGAGCAGGTCGTGCGCGCGGAACTGCTCCCTGCGCACCAGCTCCTCGGCTCGGTCATGACGATCCCCGAAGGACGACGACTCGCTCTCGCGCTGCTTGGCCCACTCCTCGTCGGCACTGCAGCCGCCTGGCGCCAGCGCATTGACACGGTGCGCGCCATCCTCGACGCGCCCGGTTCGTCTGAAGCGAGCAGCTCACTGGGCGTGCATCGCAACACCACCGCCTATCGCCTCAAGCGTATCGAGGAGGTAACGGGGTGGGATCTTCGCGAGCCCGATCTTCGTCTCGCCCTCTCGCTCGCGCTGCGCATCTTGGATGCCGAGGGTGGCTTTGATGGGAGCCTCAGCGAGTAGATCTGAGCCTTTCAGAGTTCACAGGATCTGATCTCGCATAGGCGGTAGTATCAGCACATGGAACGCAGAGCGGCATCTCGTATGACGCTCCGCCGCGCCATCGCGCTCGCAGGGGCCGCTCTCCTCTGCCTCTCTGGCGTGGTGGGTGTGGCGGGCGCTAACCCGACCCCTGCAGCCGCCACCACCTTCGTGCAGAAGCCGTGTACCGATTGGAAGAGTGAGATCTCACCCCCTGACACCATCCGCGTGCTGCGCACGAACTCCGGCGTCGTCGAGGAGATCCCCTTCAAGCTCTACGTCTACCGCACCCACGTGGCCGAGTTCTACACCGAGTACAAGGCGAGCCCCTACAGTGATGCCCTGCTCGGTGTTGGCGCGATTGCCATTAAGCAGAACGCCTGGTCTTGGACGATGAAGCATCTTGATGGTGAGCGAGATTGGTGGTACGTATCCAAACCAAAAAGTGCGACGTTCGAAAAGTGGCTTCGTGATGATCTGGCTGACGACCGCAAGGTTAATGGGACGCAAGGACGAGATGGAGCTACGAACGACAAGGGTGTTTGGGTGGAGTGGACTAATACCCAGCGAGCTACAGAAAACTTTAAGACGTTAGTCCCTTTGCGTATTCGTCTTGGTCCAGATCTACTTAATGACGGTATTGGTGGACTGGTACGCGATGATGCGACGGGGCATTACACGGCACCGCTTGCCGAGTACGACGAGAGTGGCGCCAGAAAGCCAGTGACTGCTGACACCCCGCGATCATGCTTTGACGTCACCGATGAGCCGTCCATCAATCAGATTTATCGCACTGGCGGCATCTATGACCCAGGTTGGACCTCAGGAGGCCGCAGTAACGCGCGTTATAACGCCGCGGTTGACGCTACCTGGGGGATCACTGTCCAGCGACTCAAAGAAGACGGCAAGTGGTATTTCGCAAACCCAGGTTTCTATGGCAGCTGGAACGGCGGCGGCGGCGCTGTGACCGGTTGTCTTGCACCGCCGAAGGCTGGCCAAGACGGCATCCCGCTTCGGCATGCCACTCAGCCGGGGCATTGGCGCGGCGTCTCCATCTTCGTCATGAACGCTGATACCTGCGCGAAGGAGCACGACCTCTCGGTCGAGGAGCTCATTCGCTACGTTTGGTACACCGTAGACGCAACCGCCACGAGCGAGACCTCGTACAGCGTTCCAGGTTCACGTGCCTACAAGTACAGCATCAACTGGGTGGAGCCAAACCGCATCATCTCGCCAGGCATCGATGTGACCGGAGACGGGAAGGGCGACTTCACCGCAATCGGCGCTGATGGTTCGATTAAGTTCATCTCCGCAGACAAATACGTGGGGAAGAACGGGCGCCTACGCAATCGTGTTCCAGGTACGGTGCCAGCATTGGCTGGCGCCACCCTGATCGGCCGTGATATCGCGCGAACCGAGCGTGACGGGGGCCTCTCCGTGCTCAGCCTCTGGCGTGCAACCGACGGAGCAACGAGCCTCATCAAGACGCCAATCTCCAGCGGTGTCCTTGGAACCTCGGTCACCATCCTCGATGCTTACACAGGCTTTGATGCAATGGCAAACCTTGCCCTCGATGTTGCCGACACCTCAGCCGACATCATCCAAGAGTTCTTTATCACTGAACGCACGCCAGACCTGACCGATAGAACTACAGCGCGACTCCGCCTCTTCGAGGTCACTACCGGCGCCTCGCCAACGCAGCTCATTGACACAACGACCAGTACCGACGCGGTGACGGTGTTGCGCGACGTCACTGGTGACGGGGTGCCAGACGCCACGGTTCTCTGGCGCGCAAGCGACGGGGCCCTCATGGCGTCGCAAGCGGCCGGCTCGCTTAGCTTTACGCCGAATACCCTCTGGACGCTCGGCACGTTGAGCGCACCTGGCGCACTGCTCTGGCCCATCGCCAGCGGGTGGAGTGTCACTGCGGTCGACGCATTAGGCGATACAGGTTCTGAGCTCTACCTAAGCTATCGCGACCTGAAGGGGATCGGCCACGTCGTGCGCCTTTCCATGAGCGAAATCCTTGACCTTGCAACCCCGCTCAGCGCAAATCCTGATCTGGTTTTCACTGCTGAAACGGCGCCATCGCAAAGTACCAAGGTAGGGAAGGGCGAAACCACCCTTGCAAAAGTTGCGGCACGACTCGGCTACAAGAGTGGTACCACGAACTACACGAAGTTCTTCGCGCTCAATGCTGGGCCAACACGCACCGAGACCATCAAGAAGGGCGACACCTACGCCAAGATCGCCAAGCGCGTCGGTCGTACCGAGGGCTGCTTGCGTTCGATGAATCCAAAGAGTTCCAAGATCGCCTACCCAGCCAAGGTGTTGGTCGTTGGGCAGAAGGTCAACGTACCGGTCGATACGACCTGCGTGTACACCGCCAAGAGCGTGATGTATCGCAACGCGCCGGTACGCATTCTCGCTGGCGAGTTTGACTGGCTCAGAACTGCCGACACCTGGGAGATCGTGGCCACGCGCGCCGCCGCCATCGGCGTCACCGTTGATGCGGCCGGTCTCGCCGAGCTCAACCCAGAGATCGACCTCACCACCGCAACGGTAGGGACCGAAGTACGCATCCGCGCCCCATGGGCCGCCGTGGAGCGCAGCAACGTATCCGCCACCACCTTCGCAGTAGGCGCTCGCACGTACGCCTGGGGGGTCCCGCTCGAGGTCTGGAAGGGCGCCGCCTCAGGGAGGGTGCCGACGCTCGTGGCCCGCGACTGGACCGGCGACGGCATTCTCGACCTCTTCTTCACGAGCGTCTCCTCTTCCGGCACCGTCACTCTGGAGCGCCTCGGCTACACAGCCGGCCGCCTGGCGCAGCGGGAGAAGATCGTGCGGGGCTCGGTGGGCAAGGGCTGGACGCTCCAGTAGGGGTAAAACCGCCGGTTCTTGTGCAAGATCACAATCTAGCCGCACCCTAAACCGCACCCAAGCCTTTCAGAAAGGCCGTATTCTCCTTCCGACGGCTTCTCCCCTGGCTTGCAGGGGGTGAAATCTGTGCCGTACGCACAAGATTCGGGCACTGCCCGGTGGAGGGGGATCATGTCGAAGGGGTATGGAGCACGCACCGAGGCCGAAACCAAGGCGGCACTCGCCACCGTAGCCAAGGCCGAGAAGGCCGGCATTCGCACCGTGCAGCTGCAGTTCGTTGACCTGCACGGCATTACGAAGAGCGTGCAGATCCCGATTCACATGATGCCGAACGCGATTAAGCACGGCACCTGGTTCGACGGTTCGTCGGTCGAAGGCTTTACGCGCATCGCTGAGAGCGATCAGATGCTGCGACCCGACATGGATACGTGGCGCATTCTGCCGTGGGCGCCCGCTGAGAGTGGCGCCGGCACGGCCCGCGTGATCTGCGACGTGCTCCTTCCTGACGGTTCACCATTCGCGGGTGACCCACGTGGCGCGCTGCGCCGCCAAGTCGAACGCGCAGAGAAGCTCGGCTACAAGGTGAACATGGGGCCAGAGCTCGAGTTCTTCCTCTTTGAGTACGGCGCCGATGGGCACCCAATCACCAAGCCGCATGACAAGGCGGGCTACTTTGACTTTACCGGCGATCAGGGGATTGACGTCCGTCAAGACATGGTCGACGCACTCGAGGCGCTCGGCATCAAAATTGAAACCGCGCACCACGAGGTGGCGCCGGGTCAGCACGAGATCGACTTCGAGTATTCGGACTCACTCTCCACGGCTGATAACGCCACCACCTTTAAGTACGCGTTGAAAGAGATTGCCAAGCAGCACGGCCTGTATGCAAGCTTCATGCCGAAGCCGATCTACGGCATCAACGGTTCGGGCATGCACACGCACATCAGCCTTGCCAGCCTGAAGACTGGCAAGAACGTCTTTTACGACGCGAAGGATAAGTACAGCCTCTCGCCCATCGCGAAGTCGTATATGGCCGGCATTCTGAAGCACGCGCGTTCCATGATCGCGGTGTTGGCACCAACGGTGAACTCGTACAAGCGACTCGTTCCCGGATACGAGGCGCCAACCTACCTGGTGTGGGGTCGACGGAATCGCTCGGCACTGATTCGCGTGCCGATGATTTCGGCGGGCCGCTCGGTTGAGGCAACGCGCATGGAGCTGCGCTGCCCAGACCCATCGGCGAACCCGTATCTCGCCTTTGCGGTGATGATCGCCGCGGGCCTCGACGGCATCGAGAAGAAGATGGTGCTGCCAGACCCGGTCGAGGAGTCGCTCTATGAGATGGACGCCGTGCGCGTCGCCCAGAAGGGGATCCAGGAGCTACCAGGTAGCCTGATCGAGGCGATCAAAGAGCTCAAGTCGAACCCAGTCATCTGCGGTGCCCTCGGTGAGCACATCCTCTCGCACTTCCTGGACGCCAAGCAGGCCGAGTGGGACGAGTACCGCACGCACGTTTCGAACTGGGAGGTTGAGCGCTACCTCGAGCTCTACTAGGGCAGATTGGGGCGAACCCGGACAACTGAGAGTCAGAGCGGGGGTCGCTGGGAACGGCTCCCGTTCTGGTTTTCGTGTGGGAAATTCAGGTTTGGCGGCTAGACTGCCGGTATGCCCGTGTTGAGTGATGAGGAGTTAGTCGCCGCATGTCTCTCTGGCAAAGAGAGCGCTTACGCCGTGCTCATCGAGCGCTACAGCCCTAAGGTCTATCGGATTGCTGCACGAATCTGCCGTGACGCGACCGATGCCGAAGATGCCGTCCAGGAGACCTTCATTCAGGTAGTGCGCGACCTTGCCCGCTGGCGGCCGCTTGCACCGCTCGAAGCTTGGATCACGACGATCACTGTTCGGGTGGCGCAGAAGATTGACATACGCACCACGCGACATGCGCGCACCAGTAGCACGATGAGCCCTGGTGGAGCCGAAGCGCCGGGGCGTGAGTTCGCCGATCCGAATGCGCATGACCCAGTGGTCCAGGCGATGGACCATGAGCTTCAGGCGGATCTTGGGGATGCCCTGCAAAAGATCTCCACCAAACATCGAGCAGCGGTCGTCCTCCGATTTCAAGAGGGACTCTCGGTAGCCGAGGCGGCTGCGATCCTAGAACTCCCTGAGGCAACAGTGCGAACACACACGGCGCGCGGTCTTCGTGAGTTGCGTGAAGCCCTTGGCGACACTGACCGGGACGACACCAGAGCCCACCGCTTCCGTGTGGTCGGGGGGGGTTCAAAGCGGTCCCCCGAAGGGGGCGAGACGAAGTTAATTAACTGACAAGCGATGTGAATTTTTTTCAAATTCAGACCAGCCCGCCGCTGCATTATGGGAGAATCCACAGATGATTGAAAAAACCTCAGCACATTTCAAATTCGAGAGCGCCATTGAGGCGCGTCTTGCTGCAGGCAAGATGCTTTCAATCCCGGACGGTTTAAACCAGCGCGTGTTGCGTGCCGTCATCGCTGACCAGCAGTTGATGCGCAGCCAGGTCAACCGCCGAAAGGCTGCTGGAGTGGCAGCGTTCATAATTGGTACCGCCGCCCTAGTCATCCTGACCGTAACCATCACGACCACCTGGTACGATGTAATTGGCCACTTCTGGCACGTAAATCTCGGCGCGTAGGGGGAAGGATTCATGGTCCTAGGCTCGCCAGAACATAAGGAACTTGAGAGTGCCATTGAGGAGCTCATTGCTGCGGGTGGGGTACTCTCGCCAGCACACGCCGACCACGTTCAGGGGTGCATGAGCTGCGCGCAACTGCTTGATGACCTCGTTGGGCTGGCCGAGCGAACCCCATCGGCGCCCGCTGGCCTGAACCAGCGTGTGCTTCGTGCCGTTATCGACGACCAGCAGCAGAGACGCGGCAAAGCCAATCGCCGAGGGGCTGTGCGGATGATCACCCTCACCACCCTTCGCGCCGCCCTCATCATCTTGGCTGTCACCGTTGCCACCTTTAGTGCCGGAGTCTGGGCCGCCTCGCACCTCGGCAACTAGCCAGGCTGAAACGCCCATCCAGGCCCCTCTCCTTCCGTAGGTAGGCGCGCCACCACGCGGGGCCCTGAAACGCCCAACCCCCCACCACGCCTTTACCTGGTGTGAGCATATGTGCACGCACTATTGAGCAGGTCGAGCGCTCCCTAGCCGAGGGGGTGGCCCTGGCCGCCCCGCACGCTCAGCACCTTGAGAGCTGCACCCCCTGCACCCAGGCTTCGGCCACCTATGCCGAGCTCACCGGCGCCCTGGCCCGCATGAAGCCAGCCGCCCTGCCAGCCCACCTCGCCACCCGGGCCTTCGACGCCGTTCAGCTGAGCCGAACCGTCCGCCCAAGCCTCTTTACCCGCGTCATGCGCCCCGTGGCGGCCGCCGCCACCGCCTTTGCCATGGTGCTCGTCACCATCGCCGCCGCCGGTGGCGCCCTGGTGGTGAGCGCCGCGATCGTCTCGCGCGTCAACCCAATCGTTGAGTCGACTCTGGCCGCCCCAACGGCAGAGCCAGCCACCCCGGCCCCAACCCCAACCCCAGCCCCAGAGACCCCAGCCCCAGCCCCAACACCAACACCAGAGGCAACCCCAGCGCCAACCGAGGCGCCAACCGCAACACCGGCTCCAACGGATCTGCCTCGGCGGACTCCGGAGCCGGTCAGCCCAACTCCGGCGGGGGATGAGTCGCCGGCAGCTTCGGAGAGCACGACTCCGTAGCGGTACGTAACACCTTCTCGACGGCTTTCGTGCCGTTGTCGAGTGGGTCGTGCGAAATGGCGCGGTCATTGACTCCGGGGCATTTCCCCTGGGTCTGTAGTTAGGAGGACACAATTGTGTCTATGAAGAATAAGTTCGTGACTGCGGTCACGGCAGCGAGCTTGCTCGCGACGATCTTTGGATCGTCCGTGATGGCCGCGGGTCGACCGACGCCACCAGTGGCGCCGACAGGCCCAATTGCGAGGTACACCGGAACGCCAGTAGAGGGCGCAGCGGTTACACAGGCGGGCAGCACAACCACTTTTGGTTTTTACTCGAACGCATCTAATGTGGCTGTCGCTTCTGCGACTGCAAACCTCACATATACGTTCTTTGTGGCTGGAGCAGCTAATGCTGGCACCACATCACTCGCACTAGCAGACCTTAAGGCAGTCTCAAGCAACTCAAACATTGTTGTTGCCTGGGCCTATGCTGCAGCCGACGGAGTAGCCGCTGCCTGCTCGGCGCTTGACACTCCTTTAGGCTCATTCGCAGCAACCGATATCGTTGAAGGTGTTGCCGAGACAACTGAAACCGCCGGAAACTACAAGCTGTGCGTAGCTGCTAAGACGTCTACGACTGCTGCAAACGGCACGATTACCGTATACGCCTCCAAGGCTGGCCTGACGGCCTCCTCGTGGGTAAGCATGAAGACCGTCTCAATCACGGCAATCGGCGCGCTTAAGACGCTCGATCTTTCGCTGACGACCGGCTACACGTATGTTGCTGGAGAAAACGCAGCGATCGACGGGGCCCTTACGCTCGTCGGTAAGGATGCCAATGGCACCGTGTTGAACGGCGCTACTGGCTCCATTACTGCAGGCGTGGCGCTCTCGGGCGTTGCTGAAAGCGATACCAACCCAACGAATGCCAGTGGTTCAGCTATCGGCTTCTTCACGGTTGCTTCAGACGACGCAGTAGCCGTCGGCTCGGCAAATGCAGGTTCGATGCGCTTGTTTGACATTGACGCAGCTGCCTGCAGCGTAGGTAACGGAGACAACCTCCTGAGTGATTCAGGCAAGGCGTACAACCTCGCGGTTGCAGCTGGCTTGATTGAGTCAAACGCAGTGTCAATCACCTGCACCGGCGACGGCAGCAAGGCTGTCCTGAAGTCTGTCGCAGCTGATGTAACTTCGTTCAAGGGCAAGACCTATGCGAGCGCCACCGGCGGCACGACGTTCAAGATCATCGGCACAATTGTTGATGAGAATGGCCTGCCAATGGGTAACGGTGCTACTGCCATGGACTTCGGCCCGGAGACCTTCACCGGTCTGACAGCCCTCACGGTTGCCAGCCTGGATGTTGATCTTGACGAGAGCGAAGTAGTCGGTGGTAAGGCACAGATTGCAACGCTCGCCCCAACCAACATGAGCTACAAGACGCACAAGTATTCGATTGCGGTTGCCGATTCAGATCTCGGGGCCAGCGCTGCCGTCGCTAAGACGTACTCGTTGACCTACGCGGTTTCGAATCCAACCACGATCACGGTCAAGATGAACGCTGCCAAGACGGTAGCAACGGTAACGGTGAACTTCGGCGAGGATGCAGCTGACGAGTCGGCCTACCTCAACGTTGAGACCGTGACCGGCAAGTTCACCGAGTATCGCAAGATCGCCAACGCCTCAGGCGTTGCCACATGGACGATCGCACTGCGCAAGCAGCAGGTCTTCATGACGGCAAGCTCTGACGTCTTTGGCGTCGCGGTTTCAAACCTGGCTGTCGTTACCTACAAGTAACAACCGCTAGAAACCGTTCGGTGCACGAACCAATGGTTGGACGGCCCCAGGGGAAACCCTGGGGCCGTTCGTTTCTCTCTCGCGTAGTTCTCGCGTTACTTCTGTTTGCCGGAGCTGCTCCGGCGCCGACCTGGGCAGCCGATACTGTGAGCGAAATTCCTGGAGTTACCTGGGTCGGCCCGAGCGTCACCGGTACCGTTGGCGGTGCCATCACAGATCGGGTTTGGCGCATCCAGGTGACCTCTGCGCGGCAGGCCATCATCAATTTGACTGGCGCGAGCGGCGCTGAGCTTGGCCTGTATGTCTTTGGCTCCACCGCCACCTCAATTCTCACCGCTACCCCTATTCGGCAATCTGCCAAGGCGGGGGGCACACAGTTCCTCAGCGTGCCGATGCTCCCCGGCACCTACTACTTGAATGTGAACGGCCGCAATATTGATCGCGCGTACGCATTCACTCTCCGCGTCTCCCTAGTTGCTGACCCAACGCCCCCCTTTGTCGCTATCGACATCGCTAGCGGTCGGCAGCGGATCAGTGATCAAAACTCCACCCTGCGGGTTGCTGCCAGTGATTCACTGAGCGGCATTGATGCCATTCGCACACGGCTTGACGGTGGTGCCTGGGGCGAGTGGCTTACCCCTGCAGTGACGATACCGATCAGCTTCCCCGAGATTGAGGGCCTGCACAGCTATGGCTTGCAGGCGCGCAATGGCGCGGGGTTAATCACGACGGCTGCCGAAGACCGCATCTACCTCGACCTCACCGCTCCAACGGCACGATTGCTTTCGCCCATTGACGGCGCCACGGTAAGCACCGCCACCCCCAAGATCAGCGTGCGCTTTAACGAAGCCATGGATGTGGCAGCGTGGCGGAGTGGGGGAGTGATCGTCGAAGCCCCTGATGGCACTCAGCTCGCGGGCACAGGTACCTATGACGCCACCACCAAGACCGGCACATTCACCGCGGGTGCGCTGGTGCCAGGGGTTGGCTATGTGGTGCGCCTGGGCACCGCGAAAGACGTCGCCGGCAACCTCGCTGAGCTCGACCCTTGGACAATTACCTACGTTGCCACCACCAAGATCACCACGAGCGCCACAGTTCTCACCGTGCCGTACGGCAGCACCGCAACGGTGCTCGTCTCTACCACCGGCATCGAAGCTGGCGCGGAGCTGCGCCTCGAGCGCCTTACCAGCCTGGGCGGCGGTGAGTTCTATTGGGAAGAGATCACCCGCATCGTGGCGACGGGCAGCACCCAGCCACAGCGCGTGAGCGTTACGCCCGACCAGAGCGCCACCTACTCCATTCGGTACGACGGGTCTGAGGGGGCGCTCCCTTCAAGGTCTGCGTCGATTCGTGTTGGCCTGCTCCCCGTGGTGCGCTACGGGGCCGGAACTGTGGCGCGCTCCACGGCGAAGGTCGGGGCATCGGTGCCCCTCTCATTCTCGGTCGCCCCGCTCTCGATCACCTCAGCAACGCTGATCGGTTCAAAGTGCTCGAGCACCTTTACCAAGTGCTCGGTCGCCGTGCGGATCCCGCTCAGCCTGAGCGACGACGGCCTTGTCACCTACGCCTGGACAGCCACGAAGGGCTACTGGATCTGGCGCATCGCCGTGCCAGCCGGCCCCCTGAATCTGGGCGTAAATGGGCCTGCTGCCCGAATCACCGCACGGTAAGGGAGGCTCAACTACACCCAAAGCCACGCCATAGTCAGCAGGCGTCCGCCAACGTATCAACGCGCGACCGCCATCGCCCTATAGCCAGAAGGTTTCTGGCCGGGACATGGAGGTTGGAATTCATGAAAACTATGCTGAAGAGGCTCGGGCTAACGCTCGCGGTCCTCACACTCTTGGCTGCTGGCGCTGCCCCAACGGAGGCAGCAAGCAGGCGCTATACCCAGGTTGCCGGCGGTGTATATCATTCCTGCGGCCTCACCGCGAGTGGTGCCGTCTACTGCTGGGGCGATAACGGCTTCGGTGCACTCGGCGATGGCACGACCAGTAACGCGTCGAGCCCACAGGCGGTCATCGGCGG